>DATMRN010000112.1:0-11648 GCA_035566275.1 Solirubrobacterales bacterium
ACGCCTGAGCCGCCCTCCCAGGCGACCTCGCGGCCGTGGAGGGCGTCGCGTTGGCGCCAGGCGGTGAGGACGCGGTCGGGGTTCTCGGTGCTCCAGCGATCCAACTGAGTGTCGAGCGCTTGGCGGGCCTCTTCGACCGAGATGCCACCGCCGAGCGAGGTTGCAGGGTGACGAAGGTCGGCTGGGAACTCGTGTGGCTCGATTGAGAGGTTGACGCCGACCCCGATCACCGCCCACTCCTCCCGCGGCCGGGCCTCGATCAACACACCGGCGAGCTTGCGTCCTTCGACCCAGACGTCGTTGGGCCACTTGACGCTGCACTCGACCTTCGGGGCGAGCCGCTCGGCGGCCTCGCAGACGGCGAGCGCCGCGGAGAGCGGCAGCAGCGGGCGCTCGCCGAGCGGGCGCAGGATCGCCGAGTAGAGCAGGGCCTTGCCCGGGGGGGCGGTCCAGGTGCGGCCCTGACGGCCGCGTCCCGCGGTCTGCTCAGCCGCGGTGACGACAGTGCCGTGTGGGGCGCCTGCCGCGGCCAGCTCGCGAGCGCGCGTGTTGGTCGAGTCTGTCCTCCTGAAGTGCCGATGCGGGGCGCCGAAGCTCACGGCCACTGCTCACCGGGCTGCGTCGGCGAGAAGCGCCTCGACCAAGCCCTCGATGTCGTGACGCTCGGCCTCGACGTGGACCTCGAGACCGGCGTCTCGCGCTGTCTTGCCGGTGATCGGGCCGATCGAGACGATCCGGGCGTCGCGCGGGAAGCGGTCGCCCAGCGCCTCGACGAGGTTGCGGACGGTCGAGGAGGAGGTGAGGGTGACGTAGTCGGCGTCCTGGGCAGCCTCGATCGCCTCGGGCTGGGGGTCCTCGCGAACCGTCTCGTAGAGGGCGACGACGTCGACCTCGGCGCCGCGCTCGCGCAGGGCGTCGGGAAGGACGTCGCGCGCCTCGGCCGCGCGGGCGACGAGGACACGGCGGCCCTTGACCTCGACCTCGGACAGGGCTGCGACCAGGGCCTCGGCGACGAAGCGCTCGGGCACGACGTCGGCGGCGATGCCGCGCTCGGCGAGGGCGCGGGCGGTGCCCGGCCCGATCGCGGCGGCCATGGCGCCGGCCAACGCCCGGGTGTCGAGGCCCGCCGCAGCGAGCGCCTCGAAGAGCAGCCGAACCCCGTTGGGGCTGGTCAGGCAGACCAGCGCGTAGTCGCCGATCGACTCGACCGCGCGTCTCACATCATCGGTGTCGATACGCGGTTCGATCCGGATCGCCGGCAGCTCCACCACCTCGGCGCCCAGGTTGCGCAGTGTGGCGGCGAGGCCGCTGGCCTGGGCGCGAGCGCGGGTGACGACGACGCGGCGGCCGTGCAGGGGGCGGCGCTCCAGCCAGGCGAGCGCCTCGCGGCGCTCGACCACCGGGCCGACGACGATCAGTGCCGGCGCGCCGACCTCCTCGCGCTCGATCGCGGCGGCGATCGTGCCCAAGGTCGCGGTGACGGTGCGCTGCGCCGGCATCGTGCCGCGCTCGACCGCCGCGGCGGGCTCGTCGGGGTCGCGGCCGGCCTCGATCAGCGCGGCGGCGTTCTCGCCTAGCCGCTTCACGCCCATGTAGAAGACGAGGGTGCCGGGGAAGGCGGCGAGGGCCTTCCAGTCCAGCGCCGTCTCGGACTTCTCCGGCTCCTCGTGGCCGGTGACGAAGGCGACCGCGGAGGCGTCGTCGCGGTGGGTGACCGGGATCCCGGCGTAGGCGGTGGCCGCCACCCCGGCGGTCACCCCGGGGACGACCTCGAACTCGACCCCGGCGGCGCGCAGCGCCTCCCCCTCCTCACCACCGCGTCCGAACACGAACGGGTCACCGCCCTTGAGGCGGACGACGCTCTTTCCGGCCCGGGCCGCCTCGATCAGCCGCTCCTCGATCTCCTCCTGGGGCACCGACGACACGCCGGGCCGCTTGCCGACGTAGACCAGCTCGACGTCCCGGCGGGCGCCGGCGAGCGCGCCGGGCGGGATCAGGCGGTCGTAGAAGATCGCGTCGGCCGAGGCGATCAGCGCCAGTGAGCGCACCGTCATCAACCCCGGATCCCCAGGCCCGGCCCCCACCAGGTAGACGACCCCAGCCCGCGCGCTCATCCCCCCGCCCCTCCCCGCCGATGGGCCGATTCCCGATGATATGCGTCGGTTTTAGGCCCGTCGGCGGTGCTGTGCGCTGCCTTCGCGCGGTCGAGGATTTCGCGGGCGCCCGCGGCTAGGAGGCGCTCGGCGAGGAGCGCCCCGACTGCGTCGGGCCGCTCCGCCTCGCCCTCCACGCGGTCGCGGATCCACTCGCTGCCGTCGGGGAGGCCGGCGAAGGCGTTCGCCTCCACCCGCTTGCCCTCGACCCGCGCGTGGACGCCGATCGGCGTCGTGCAGTCGGCGTCGAGACGGGCGATTGCGGCGCGCTCCACCGTCAGCTCGCACAGCGACACCTCGTCGCCGATTCGCTCCGCGGCCTCGCGAGCGGCCTCGTCGCTCACCCGGATCTGGAGGACCAGGGCGCCCTGTCCCGCCGCCGGGGTCATCGTCTCGGCGGAGAGTGAGAAGGAGGCCTCGGCCTCGCGACCGAGGCGGCGCAAGCCGGCGACGGCCAGCACTATCGCGTCCAACTCGCCGTCGGCGAGCTTCCGCAGTCGCGTGTCGACGTTGCCGTGCAGGTTTTCGACTCGCAGGTCCGGCCGGGTGGCGAGGAGCTGGGCCCGGCGGCGCAGGCTGGCGGTGCCGACCCTGGCGCCCTCGGGCACGTCGTCGAGCGACGATCCGACCCCGAGCCAGGCGTCGGCCGGGTCCTCGCGGGCCGGGACGGCGGCGATCGCCAGCCCAGCCGGCAGCTCCGCCGGCAGGTCCTTCGCCGAGTGGACGCCGATCTCGGCCTCGCCGTCGAGCAGCGCTCGCTCGACCCCGCGGACGAAGCGCGCCTTGTCGCCGGGCTCGCCGTCCGAAGAGGCCTCGACCAGCTCGGCCCCACCCAACAATTCGGCGACCTGGCTTGCCTGAGCCAGAGCAAGTGCGCTGCCGCGAGTGGCAATGCGCAGCTTCAAGTGGCCCTCAGGCCGACTCGTCCCGGCGGCGCAACTCGGTCACGCTCGCCCCCGCGTCGGCGCGTCCCGGCTCGGTCGCCGCGTCCAGCCCGAACAGCTCGCGTAGCGCGCTCACGTAGAGGTAGGCGTCGTCGCTGCCGGCCGAGCGCTTCATCCGCAGGGTCGGCTCGTGCAGGAGGCGGGAGGCGATCGCCTTGGCCATCGTCGTCAGGCGCTCGCGATCGGCCTCGCCGAGGCTCTCCCAGCGAGGCTCGTTCTCGGCCAGGACGCGGCGCACGATCTCGTCGGCGCTCTCGCGCAGCGCGACTATCGTCGGCACCACCTCCAGCGAGGCGAGCCAGCGCTCGAAGCGGTCCAGCTCGGCCTCGATGATCCGCTCGGCGCGCACCGCCTCGGCCTCGCGGCCGCTCGCGTTGCGCTCGACGATCTGCTGCACGTCGTCGATGTCGTGAAGGCTGACGCCGGCGATCTCGCGGCAGGCGGGCTCGATGTCCCGGGGCACGGCGATGTCGACTAGCAGCAGCGGGCGGCCCTCGCGGACCGTCATCACCTGGGCGAGGTCGTCGCGCTCGACGATGTGGTGCGGGGAGTTGGTCGCGGAGACGACGATGTCGGCGGTCTCGAGCTGCGCCGGCAGCTCCTCGAAGCGGACCGCGTTGCCGCCGAAGCGCTGGGCGAGGCCGATCGCGCGGTCGTAGCGGCGGTTGGCGACGAAGACGGTGGCGACGCCGCGGGCGACCAGGGCGCGGGCGACCAGCTCGGCGGTCTCCCCGGCGCCGATCACGAGGACGCGCCGCTCGGCGAGGTCGCCGAGGGTGCGGCGGGCCAGCTCGACCGCGACCGAGGAGATCGAGAGGCCCTTCTCGCTGATCCCGGTCTCCTCGCGGGCCCGGCCTCCGGCGGCGAGGGCGCCGCGGAAGAGGCGGTTGAGAATCGGCCCGGTCGCGCCCTCGACCAGGGCCAGCTCGTAGGCCCGTTTCACCTGGCCCTGGATCTCCGCCTCGCCGACGATCATCGAGTCGAGGCCGGCGGTGACGCGGAAGAGGTGGCGCACCGCCTCGGCAGAGCGCAGCGAGTAGAGGTGGCCGAGCAGCTCGGTGGGGCGGATCTCGGCCTGGCGGGTAAGGACGCCGAGCGCGGTGGACTCCGCCTCCACGGGGTCGGAGACGACGAGGAAGAGCTCGGTGCGGTTGCAGGTCGAGATCGCCGCCGCCTCGTGGATGCCGGGCGCGGCGGTCAGCTCGCGCAGCGCCCCGACCGCGCGACCCTCGGTCAGCGAGAGCCGCTCGCGCAGGTCGAGCGGCGCGGTCTTGTGAGAGACCCCCAGCGCCAGAAGCTCAGACATCAGGCGCCGCCTCCTCTGCTCCCATGGGACGCCAGAGAATCAGATATGGATGGCGTCCCACTCCCGCGTCCGGGGGCGGCTTGGTCGCTGGTAGCCCGGCTCTCTGCAAACCTCGCCAGCTCCCGCAGCTCCTTCTCGATCCGCTGCAGTTTCGCCGCCATGATCGCGACGTAGATGACGATCAGGACGAGGAAGACGATGTAGGCGCCGGCGACGTACTTGCCGGCCTCGTCTAGGGGGAGCGCCGGCATCATCCGACCTCCGGGGCGACTCGCGAGCGGGGGCCGGGCGCCGGCGCGTCGAGGGCGCGGCGCAGCCGCTTCACCTGCCCCGAGGCGCTCTTCGCGGTCAGCTCGAACTTGACCAGGGTCACCCAGAGCAGGGCGATCGCGACCAGGCTGGCGAGGAAGGTGAGCAGCATCGAGTTGGGCAGGCCGCCGTTGGCGGTGGCGAAAACGCGTGGATGCACGAGGCTCTGGGCCATCCGCACGGCGAGGAAGTTGAGCGGCACGAAGGCGCCGGCGGTGACGGCGAAGACCGAGGCGTAGCGGGCCTGGCGCTCGGGGTCCTCGATCGCGTAGCGGAAGGGGTAGTAGGTCGCGTAGAGGAGGAAGACGATGAGGAAGCTGACCAGGGTCGGCTCGTCCCATACCCACCAGTGGCCCCACGACGCCTTGGCCCAGATCGAGCCGGTGATCAGCACCGCGACACCGAAGATGACCGACATGTGGATCGAGACGTATGAGTAGGCATCCCAGCGGCGGTCGCCGCTGCGCAGGTGGGCGATCGCGAAGACGCCGCCGACGACGAAGCCGACCAGCGCGGTGATCGCCAGCGGCACGTGCAGGTAGAAGATCTTCTGGATGAAGCCCTGGTCGGCGTCGAGCGGCGCGTAGAAGAAGACCAGGTAGAGGGCCGCGGCAAGCGTCACCACGGTGGCGATCGAGAGGGGTCTCAGTCCTTTGCCGTACATGCGTTTTCTCGCGGTGGGAAGCGGCGGGCGCTCAGTCCTCCAGGAGGAAGTCGAACACCGCGTATCCGACGAGGAGGAAGATCAGATCGTATAGGCCGAGGACCGCCAGCCAGGCGCCGAAGCGGTTGTAGGTCGGGCCGCCCACGGCCAGCAGCGGGTCGGTGGCGCCGGTCGCGGCGATCATCAGCGGCACGACCAGCGGCAGCAGCACCAGCGGCACGAGGAGGTCGCGGGCGCGGGAGTTGACCGCCATCGAGGAGATCAGGGTGCCGGTCGCGGCGAGGCCGAGGTCGGCGAGGAGGAGCACGGTGACGAGGGGCGGAAGGGCGGAGACGGAGCCGAGGAAGAAGAGGGCGAAGACCGGGACGGCGATCAGCTCGAGCGCGAGCAGGTAGACGAGCAGCGCCGTCCCCTTGGCGGCGAAGAGCGCGGTGCGGTCGATCGGGGCGAGGCGGATCGCGTCGAAGCCGCCCTCCTCGCGCTCGGCGACGAAGAGGCGGTTGATGCCGAGCACGGCGGCGAACAGCAGCGTTGCCCAGAGGACGCCGGCGGCGAGGCTGCCGGAGAGGCTGGTGCGGTCGAGGCCGAAGCGGAAGATGACGAAGGCGGTGACGGCGAAGAGCGCCATCGCCGGCAGCGACTGCAGGGTGCGCAGCTCCGAGCGCAGGTCCTTGGCGAGGATCGCCGCGAAGGCGGCGCGGGAGGGGGTCATCGCGCGGCTCCCGAGGCCGCCAGGCGCGCCTCGGCGAGGTCGAGGCCGGCGGCGGCGCACTCGCGCACCGTGTGCCCGCCGTGGCCGAGGACGAGCGCCCGGTCGGCATCGGGGAGCGCTCGCTCGGGGTCGTGGGTGACGACCACCCGAGTGCGCCCGTTGCCTGGCCCGATCAGGGCGCGGGCCAACTCGCGGCCCTCGGCGTCGAGGTGGGAGTCGGGCTCGTCGAGCAGCAGCAGCGCCGGCTCGTGCAGGACGCAGCGGCAGACGGCGAGCCGCTGGCGCATCCCGGCGGAGAGCTCCGCGACCCGCTCGTCGGCGCGCCGCTCCATCCCGGCCGCGGCGAGCAGCTCGGCGATCCGCGCCTCGGCCGCCGCGCGCTCGATCCCGTGCAGCCTGGCGTGGAAGCGGAGGTTCTCGCGTCCGCTGAGGTCGCGGTAGAGCAGCGGCTCGTGGCCGAGGTAGCCGAGCCGCCCGCGCAGCTTCCATGCTTCGCGCGGCAGCGCGCACCCGAGCACCCGGACCTCACCGCCGCTCGGGCGCAGCAGCGTCGCCAGCACGCGCAGCAGCGTCGTCTTGCCGGCGCCGTTGGGGCCGAGCACGACCAGCGACTCACCGGCGGCCAGCTCGAAGCCGACCCCGTCGAGCGCGGTCCGTTCGCCGTAGTCGCGGCGCAGCGCCGCGACCGCGAGCGCCGGCTCGTCTCTTATGTCCTGGTCGGGACCCACGTCGGTGGATTGTGACCGGGGTTGATTCTGAGGGTGGTTGGAGGGCGCCTAGAATCGACGCATGGAGATCGCTATGCAGAGCCCAGCTGCCCAGTCCACCCTCGAGTCGTTCAACCCCGCTACCGGAGAGTTGGTCGGGTCGGTTGCGACGATTACTCCTGAGCAGGTGCAGGGAGTGGTCGACGATGTTGCTCGGATTCAGCCTGCTTGGGCTGAGTTGAGCCTGGCCGATCGGGCTCGTTATATGCGCCGGGTCGCCGATGCGTTGCTGGACGACATCGACGACATCGCCGAGCTGCTGGTCAAGGAGCAGGGGAAGCCTCGGGCTGAGGCTTACACGATGGAGTTGCTGCCCACCGTGGATGCTCTGCATTGGTGCGCTAAGGCCGGGCCGAAGATCCTTGCTGACGAGAAGGTGCGGATGACCCAGGCCTTCACTCTGAGCAAGAGTGGGCGCTTCTCGTATGAGCCGATTGGGGTGGTTGGGGTGATCGCGCCGTGGAACTACCCCTGGTCGATTCCGTTTGGGGAGGTGGCTATCGCGCTGATGGCCGGTAACGGGGTGGTGCTGAAGCCGGCCAGTTTGACGCCTCTGCTCGGCGAGGCGATCCGGCGGGTCTTCGAGAAGGGCGGGTTGCCCGAGGGGCTGGTCCGGGTTGTCCACGGGGGTGGCGTGATCGGCGATGCGCTGGCGAAGTCGAGCGTCGGAAAGGTCTTCTTCACCGGCTCGGTCGAGGTCGGGCGCAAGGTCGGAGAGGTCTGCGCGCAGCGGTTGAAGGGCTCGGTGCTGGAGCTGGGCGGCAAGGACCCGATGATCGTCTGCGCCGACGCCGACCTCGACAATGCGATCTCCGGCGCGCTCTGGGGCGGCTTCGCCAACGCCGGTCAGACCTGCTCGGGGATCGAGCGCGTCTACGTGATGCGCGAGGTTGCCGACCGCTTCGTCGACGGTGTCGCCCGCGGGGCTCAGCAGCTTCGCCTCGGCAACCCGATCGAGTGGGAGACCGAGATCGGGCCTATGACGGCCGACTCTCAACACGAGATCGTCCGTGAGCTGATCGACGACGCGGTCGCCTCCGGCGCCACCAAGCTCTGCGGCGGCCCGACCGAGGTCGCCGGCCTCAGCGGCAAGTACGTCGCCCCCACCGTGCTGACCGGGGTCACCCACGCGATGCGGATCATGCGGGAGGAGATCTTCGGCCCGGTGCTGCCGATCGTCGTCGTCGACTCCGAGCAGGAGGCGATCGACCTCGCCAACGACTCCGAGTTCGGCCTCGGCGCCTCGGTCTGGACCAGGGACCGCCAGAAGGGCGAGCGGATCGCGCGGCGGATCGAGTCGGGGATGGTCTGGATCAACGACCACTCCTTCAGCCACGGCGCCTGCCAGTGCGCCTGGGGCGGGGTCAAGGACTCCGGCGTCGGCCGCTCCCATTCCAAATTCGGCTTCTACGAGTGCGTCAACATCAAGATGAACGCCTGGGAGCCGGGGCTGGCGCGGGACTTCTGGTGGCACCCCTACGACCGCACCCTGGGAGAAGCGGTGCGCGCCTCGGCGAAGCTCCTCTACGGCAGGGGCGCGACCCGGAACCAGGCCCTGCGCGAGGGCGCCGGCCCGCTGCTGCGGATCGGCGGGAGGACTCTGCGCAAGCGCCGCAGCTGAGTCCTCCCGCCTACTGCACATCCCTCCCTGGCAAACCCTGGTGAAGAGTCCGCCCGGAGGCCCCCAGTCCAGGCCCCCGGGCGGTGTGTCGGCTCTCCCTGGCTCTAGCTTGGAAAGCCGACTCTGAAACACTGGCGGCTCCGGGAAGTTGCGCCCGGATTAAGGCTTGCGAAATCTCTTTTGCAATTGCTCCAGCCGGCGGCTGAGATCGGCCTCGAAACCGCGGTCGGTCGGAGCGTAAAAACGGCGGTCCTCGAGACCCTCGGGGAGCAGCGGCTGGTCGCTGACTCCGCCCGGCTCGTCGTGGGCGTAGCGGTAGCCGCTGCCCCGGCCGAGCGCCTTGGCGCCCGGATAATGAGCGTCGCGGAGGTAGTCGGGCGGGGGCTTGGCTCCGTTTTCCCGCACCTCGCCGCGGGCGGCGCCGAGGCCTTTGTAGGAGGCGTTCGACTTGGGGGCGAGCGCCAAATAGACGGCGGCCTGCGCCAGGTTCAGCGCGCACTCCGGCAGCCCCACCCGGTCGACCGCGCGCGCCGCGGCGTCGGCGATCAGCAACGCCTGCGGATCGGCGTTGCCGACGTCCTCGGAGGCGAGGATGACCATGCGGCGAGCGATGAAGCGCGGGTCCTCGCCACCCTCCAGCATCACCGCCAGGTAGTAGAGCGAGGCGTCGACATCGGAGCCGCGTGTCGCCTTGATCCAGGCCGAGATGAAGTCGTAGTGGCGGTCGCCCTCGCGATCGTAGTCGAGCGCCTTGCGCTGCAGCGCGTCCTCGATGGCGGCAACGTCGATCGACTTGCCCTGTGCTCGCTCGACCGCACGCTCCAATGCCGAGAGAGCAACGCGAGCGTCGCCGCCGCTTCGGTGAGCCAGCATCTCCAGCGCCGTGTCTTCAATCGCCGGCGCGGCAACCAACCCCCGCGCGGGATCGGACAGCGCCCGGCGAAGCAACTCCTCCACCTGCTCCGGCTCCAGCGGCCGCAGCTCATATATCTGGCACCGGGAAAGAAGTGCCGAGTTGACCTCGAAATACGGATTCTCGGTAGTCGCCCCGATCAGCGTCAGCAGTCCCTCCTCCACCGCCGGCAACAGCGCATCCTGCTGAGCCTTGTTGAACCGATGGATCTCGTCCAGAAAGAGAACGGTCGGCCGCCCACTCCCCTGGCGCCGCTCCCGAGCCCGCTCGATCACCGCCCGGATCTCAGCCCGCCCGGCGTTGACAGCCGACTCCTCCTCAAACGCTCCCTCGGCCCCGGCGGCTGCGATCCGCGCCAACGTCGTCTTCCCAGACCCAGGTGGCCCGTAGAGGATCGCGCTATGCGGATGCCCGGCCTCGATCGCGGTCCGCAGCGCCGACCCCTCGCCCAGCACATGCTCCTGCCCAACCAGCTCATCAAGGTTGCGCGGTCGCATCCGAACTGCTAGCGGCGCATCGGCAGCGGGCACTGCGTCGGAACCACGGGCATCGCCTGTATCGAAGAGCCGCTCCATCAACCCGAGTATGAACAGCGTGTAAGAGGGTGCCCCGGCACCCTCACCACCCGCTATGTCTAAGGTGAGTCGATGTCAACAGACCCTCTTCGACTCGGCGGGATGGCCCTTCGCAACGGGCTGCTGATCCACGGGCCGACCCACTGGGCCGCTGCCGTTCGGGATCGTGACGGTTCCATCCAGGTCATTTCAGAGCGGAAACCTGAGCTTGCGCCGAAGCTTGCGGCCAAGGTGCCGGGGGTGAGGGGACCGCTGAAATTGGCCGAGGCGATGGTTGTGCTTCCGCTGGTGCGGCGGCGGTTGCCGGCGGCGCGGTTGCCCTTTGAGGACTGGCGGGTGGTTGCTGCCATTGGGACAACGCTGGTGGCCAGTGCGGCGTTGCGGAAGCGGATGGCGAGCTCGGCGCTGCGCGAGGGGTTCGTGCAGGCGATCGGGGCTGTGCCAGCGGTGGTGGCGCTGATGGATCGCGATCTCGCCGCCTACCACGGGGTTGAGCACAAGGCAATTGCTGCCTATGAGCAGGGGGTGGACGACCCAGCGACGGTGCCGAAGGAGCATGATCGGTGCGGGTCTAATTTGATCGCTCCGATGATGCTGCTCTCGGCTGGCGGGACTGTGCTGTTGGAGCGGCTGGTCGAGCGGCCTGGGCCGATGGCTCGTGCCGGGGTCGGGTTGGGAGGGGCCTCGATCGCGGTGGAGATGTTTGCCTGGAGCGATCGCCATCACGACAGCCCTCTCGCCGAGGCCTTCCACAAGCCCGGCCGGGAGATCCAGCGCCATCTGGCGACGAAGGAGCCCACCCCCGAGCAGCTCGAAGTGGGGGTGGCGGCATTGGCCGAGATCCTCCGGGCCGAGCACGCGGATGGCGCCGGCGACGAGCCGCCGGTCGCCGCGTAGACTGGCGCGCATGTTCGGCCGGATCGACCATGTCGGCGTCGCCGTCGAGGATCTCGACGCGGCGCTCGACCTCTACGAGAGGAGCTTCGAGATGGAGTTGGCGCACCGGGAGACGGTCGAGTCGCAGGGGGTCGAGGCGGTCCTGCTCGACGTCGGCGACGGCCACGTCGAGCTGCTGCGCCCGCTCGGGCCGGAGACCGCGGTCGGCAAGTTCCTCGCCCGCAAGGGCTCCGGCCTGCACCACGTCGCCTACGCGGTCGACGACATCGACGTGACTCTGGCGCGCGTGGCCGCCGCCGGCATCGAGCTGATCGACACCGAGCCGCGGGTCGGTATCCGCGACAGCCGCGTCGCTTTCCTGCACCCACGCTCGACCGGCGGGGTGCTGACCGAGATCGTCGAACCGGCGGGAGGGCACCGATGACGAATGCGCAGCGTGTGGAGATCGGCTTCGAGGGCGGCCAGGTGATCTCGGCAAGGCTCGCCGACGACGACCTCAAGGACCTCCGCAAGCAGCTCGAGAAGGGCGGCTGGCACGACCTCCACACCGAGGACGGCGTCCTCGCCGTCTACCTCGGCAAGGTCGCCTTCCTCCGCATCGAGTCCGCCGACCACCGCGTCGGCTTCAGCCTCAACGACTGATGCGCGCCCGGACCCTGGTCTGCGCCGGCGCCCTGGCGACGCTGGGAGCGGCGCTGTGGTGGCGCAAGAACCCTTCGGCCTGCCCCTACGGCCAGCGCTTCTGGGTCGAAGCACCGCACCCGATCATCACCCGCGACCGCCTGAG
>DATMRN010000113.1:0-3992 GCA_035566275.1 Solirubrobacterales bacterium
TCCCGACGATATGCGTCGGTTTTAGGCCCGTCGGCGGAGGTGGCGGTTAGGCTCGTCGCCGTGACCGAGGGCCTGGGGCGCACCTACGCGGATTACGAGGAGATCTTTGAGGCGGTGGAGGCGCCGTTTGCCTTCGTCGACCTCGACGCGATGTGGCGCAACGCGGACTCGATGCTGGAGCGGGCCGGCGCCAAGCCGGTCCGGGTCGCCAGCAAGTCGGTCCGCTGCCGGGCGCTGCTGGAGGCGATCCTGCGCCGCGACGAGCGCTTCGTCGGGCTGCTCACCTTCACCCTGCCGGAGACCCTGTGGCTCGCCGAGCGGGGGTATGAGGACCTGCTGCTCGCCTATCCGACCGCCGACGCCAGTGCGCTGGAGGAGCTGGCGCTGCGCTCGGCCGCCAACCCGGCGGGGGCGCCGGTCGTGATGGTCGACTGCGCCGAGCACCTCGACGCGATCGAGTCGGTGCTGGGCGCCGGCGCCGCCCCGGTACGGGCCTGCATCGACGTTGACGCCGGTTGGTGGGCGCTGGGTGGGCGGGTCAAGGTCGGGCCGAAGCGCTCCCCGGTGCACACGATCGAGCAGGCTCTGGAGCTGGCGCGGGAGATCGGGCGGCGACCGCAGATCGAGCTGGTGGCGCTGATGGCCTACGAGGGCCAGATCGCGGGAGTCGGGGACCGCCCGCCGGGAAAGCGGTTGCGCGGAGCCGCGATCCGCTTCATGCAGCGCCGCTCGGCGGGGGAGCTGGCCGAGCGCCGCGCCGCGATCGCCGCCGCCGTCGGCGAGATCGCCGAGCTGGAGATCGTCAACGGCGGCGGTACCGGCAGCCTCGAGCTGACCGCCGCCGAGGACGCGGTCACCGAGGTCACCGCCGGCTCGGGCTTCTACGCGCCGGCCCTCTTCGACCACTACACACGCTTCACCCTCACCCCGGCCGCCGGCTTCGCCCTGCCGATCGTGCGCAAGCCCTCGCCGGCGGTGGCGACGGCGCTGGGTGGCGGCTATCTCGCCTCCGGCAGCGGCGACGCCGCGCGCCTCCCCTCCCCCTGGCTCCCGCCGGGCCTGCGGCTCGACCCCGAGGAGGGCGCGGGCGAGGTCCAGACCCCGTTACTTGGCACCCCGGCCACCGAACTCCAGATCGGCGACCGCGTCTACCTACGCCACGCCAAGGCAGGCGAGCTATGCGAGCGCTTCAACACCCTCCACCTGGTCGAGAACGGCAAGATCGTCGACGAGGTCCCCACCTACCGAGGCGAGGGCAAAACCTTCCTCTAGGCCGATGGGCCTAAAACCGACGATATGCGTCGGTTTTAGGCCCATCGGCGGGCGGTTCAGGGACCGAGGACTCGGGCGGCGTAGAGGTTGGTGAAGACGCGGCCCGGGTCCAGCTCGTCGCGGGCCGCCTGGAATTCCGACCACGCCGGGTAGCGCGGCGCGAGGGTTGCGGCGGTTTGGAAGTGGCGCTTTCCCCAGTGGGGGTGGCCGCCGTAGGCGTTCATGATCTCCTCGACCGCCTCGAAGTAGGGGCGCCACTCCATGCCGCGGTACTGGTGGACGGCGATGTAGGCGGTATCGCGCTCGTGGGCGGTGCTGAGCGGGGCGTCGTCGGCCGCGGCGACCCGCACCTCGATCGGGAAGAAGACCGGGTAGCGGTCGGCGCGCACCCACTCGATCACCCGGCGCGCCGCCTCGGGCCCGTGCTCGCGCGGGATCCCGTACTCCATCTCGGTGAAGCGGACGCGGCGCTCGTTGGCGAAGATGCGGTCGCTGCGGTCGGTCGCCTGGCTGCCGGAGGCGAGGCGGGCGGCGAGCCGCGCCAGCCGCGGGATCGACCCCGGGAAGCGCTTCCCCGTCGCCGAGAGCGCCTCCAGCGCCCAGTTCTCCAGGACGATGTCGTTGAGGTAGGCGGCGGCCCGGCCGCGCGGCCGCGGCGGCGAGTCGGCGCGGTTGCGCTCGAGCACGAGGGCGCTTTCCGCATATGGGAAGGTGAAGAACTCGTAGTGGTCGTTGGCGTCGGCGCGCTCCTGGAAGGTGTCGAGGACCTCGTCGAGCGGGCGCGGGGTGTCGACCCGGTGCAGGGTGAAGGCGGGGACGCAGCGCAGCGTCACCGCCGAGATCGCGCCGAGCGCCCCGACCCCGACCCGCGCCGCGCGCAGCAGGCCCGGGTCGGGGTCTGCGCTCAGCTCGCGAACGCTGCCGTCGGCGAGGACCAGCTCGATCGCCGCCACCTGGGAGGAGATGTTGCGCAGCTTCGCGCCGGTGCCGTGGGTGCCGGTGGAGATCGCGCCGGCGATCGTCTGGCGGTCGATGTCGCCGAGGTTCTCCATCGCCAGGCCGAGCCGGTGCAGCTCCTCGTTGAGGTCGGCGAGGACCGTCCCCCCTCCCACCTTGACCAGGCCGGAGGCGGGGTCGGCGTCGAGCACGCCGCTCAGCGCCTCGATCCCGATCAGCGTGCCATCGGTCAGCGCCGTCTCGGTGAAGGAGTGGCCGGAGCCGGCGACGCTGACCCTGCGCCCCGCCGCGGCCGCCCTCCCGACGGCCTCGGCCAACTCGTCGCGAGTGCGCGGGCGGACGATCTCCGCCGGCCGGCAGGACTGGTCCCCCGCCCAGTTGCGCCAGGTGTCCCCCACAGCGCTAAACCTAACCCTCGGCCGGGCGCGGCGCGGGCGAGCCCAGGACGCGGTGGGCGTAGGCCACGGTCGCCAGCAGCAGGGCGGCGATGGCGATGCTGGGGGCGGCGTTGCCGGTGACGCTGGCCACGCCGCCGCCGGCGAGGCCGCCGACCACCTGGCCGGCCGCCCAGGCCATGTTCGAGAGGCCGGCCGAGAAGCCCTGGTGCAGGTGGCTGGACTCGGCCGCGTCGGAGAGCATGGTCAGCGCCGGCGCGAAGCAGATGCCGGCGCCGAGCGAGGTGACGATCAGCCCGGCCAGCACGACGCCGAGCGTCCCCGCGATCGCGATCGTCACCATCGCCGCGGCGCAGATCGTCAGCCCGACGACGAAGGGCGTGCGGCGGCCTACCCGGTCCGAGTAGCGCCCGGCGATCGGCGCCAGCCCCGCCTCCAGCGCCGCCCCGGCGATGAAGCCGGCGGCGATCGCGACGTGGCCACCGCCGAGGGCGGCGATCCGCAGCGGCACCAGCACCTCGATCGCGCCGAACATAAGCGAGGGGACCGCGACGAAGGCGGTCGCGGTCAGCACCGGGCGGCTGAGGATCGTGGCGGCGACCTCGCGCAGGCCCTGCTCCTCGGGCGCGCGGGCCTCCGGCAGGCGGGAGGCGACGAAGGCGAGCACGAGGGTGACGGCGAGCACCGACCCGAAGACGAGCTCGGTGCCGACTTCGGCGGCGATCGCCCCGAGCACCGGCCCCAGTAGGGCGCCGGCGACCGCGCTCCCCAGGGCCGTCCCGATCACCGAGCCGCGCTTCTCGTCGGGCGCGGTGGTGATCAGCCAGGTCAGCGCGCCGGACCAGATCAGAGCCCCGGCGACGCCTTGGACGAAGCGCGCCGCGTCGAGCAGGACGATGTCGCGGGCGAAGCCGAAGGCGAGGCTGGAGAGGCCGAGCAGGAGCAGGCCGCCGATGACGCTGCGGCGCGGCCCGAAGCGGGTGGCCGCCAGCCCGGCCGGCAGCGAGGCAACCAGGGTGCCGGCCGCGTAGGAGGCGGAGAGGACCCCCGCTTCGGCCTTGCTGAGCCCGAATTCGGCGACGTAGTCGGGCAGCAGCGGTGCGATCGCCGCGTAGAAGGTGACGTCGAAGAAGACCATCACCGAGGCGAGAACGAGCAGCCGGCGCATCGCTCCATCCAATCAGCCACGACCGCCCAGGCCGTACGCCGCTGCGTCTAGCATCGAGCACTCGTCCACGCCCCGGAGGGGTGGCAGAGCGGTTGAATGCGGCGGCCTTGAAAGCCGTTGGGCGTCTAAGGGCGTCCCGTGGGTTCGAATCCCACCCCCTCCGCTGTTGTGATGTCTCAGGACATCGGAGACAGATGTCG
>DATMRN010000114.1:0-7368 GCA_035566275.1 Solirubrobacterales bacterium
GAGGTGGGAGAAGTAGACGATCGCGATCAGGAGCAGGAGCAGCCAGGGGGTGGCGCTACCGCGGAGGTTGAAGACGTCGCGCCAGTGCCCCATGCCGCCGCTCACGCGACCGTCGGGCGTGGCGATCGTGTCGGCCGCCGGCCCGGACTGGCTGTGGGGCTGGGTTACGACGCGGTCCCAGCGTTCGTTGATGTTGTGGTTGAGCGGTCCCCCGCCCGTGACCAGCGGGTGATCGGGGGCGATCCCGGTCATCCCGGCCCATTCCATCGGGCCGGCGCCTCTCACATCGGCGGGGTCGATGACGCCGCCGCGTTCGCTTGGCGAGACGCCCGTCGGCACGGGCTACCGCCCCGAGAAGAGGGCCTCCTCGGCGAACTGGACAACCGAGTTGGCTTTGACTTCGACCGAAGCCTTGAGTGTGGGGACGACCTTGAGTTCGGTCACACCCTTGGGGAAGACGAGGTCACGGCTCGGGTTGTCGGCCTCGAAGTCGAGGCAGACGTAGCCGACTTCGGGCATGATCAAGCCGTTGTAGTCGTCGGCGTTCTTGTAGAGGAGATGCTGGACCGGGGTGTAGTTGCGGGGGATCCGGTTGGCCCCGTATTCCATCCGCAGCTTTTCCCAGGTCGCCGGCTTGATGATCGAGCCGGGCCCGTTCTGGACGTAGAAGTAGAGCGCCAAGAGCTCGCCGGAGACGCGGACCAGGGGGACTTCGACGTCGCCGTTGTTGGCGTAGTTCTTGGTGTTGGTGATGAAGCCGTGCAGCCACTGAAGGTCGGGGACCAGGAGGACGCGGCCTTTGGAAGTCTGGGCGAAGGGCACATCGAAGGTGGTCGTCGTGACTTTGATCACCGGGTTGACGAGTTCGACCGTGGCTTCTTCGGTGAGGGTGAAGAGGTCGGCCAGGGCGGGCATCTCGAGGTGAAGCGCCGCGTAGGTCTGGTCTGACTGCATGAACAGCGAGCCGGTGATCGAGTACCAGTCGTGGACGATCGGCAGCTCGTAGATGCAGAAGACGGAGAGTTCTTTGCCGCGTTCGATCGCCGCCAGGGTGGGATCGCCGAAGCCGTCGACCGAGGGGGCGACGGTGATCGGGTCGCGCGGGTTGCGGAAGATGCGCGAGTGCCGCGCGCGGCAATCGAGGCCGGACGGTGAGATCAGCGAGGTTTGCCCGTTGGCGGTGAGGGCGATCTTCTTGAACAGCCCCCAGGGCCAGCGGAAGGTCGGGGTGATCGTGCCTTTCGCGCCGCCCGTTTTGAGCGTCGCTTCGACGGCGATCTGGATCCCGGAGAGGACGCCGACTTTGGCGATCGGGATGTCGAGCGCGGTGCCGCCGAAACCGGGATAGGTTTCGACCTTCATCGGGACGTCGTTGCGCTCGGTGTTTTCCGAGAACACCTGCGTGTTCATCGCGTAGGTGCCCTCGGGCGGCAGGTTGGTCATGAAGGCGGCGCCGTCCATGCCGGTCGGCATCCGCGCCGAGACGGGGCCGATGCCCCGCTCGATCATCCGCTCGACGTGGGGCGCCTCGACGTCGGCGCCGCTCGCCTCCCAGGCCTGGCGGACCTGGCCGAGGGAGTGGACGCGGCGGTGGGAGCGAATCCGGCGGCGACCTTCGTGCTTGCGATGCGGCGCCTGGCGGTCGAAGTGGCGATCCTCGAGGACCGCGGCGCTCGGTACGAAGTCGCCGAGCACGCTTAGACCGCCGTGACGATCGAATGGAAGCCGGGGATGTTGACCCGCGCGTCGAGCTGCTTGGCGAGGTAGATCACCACCAGGGCGATCAGCCCGATCACCAGCATCTGCCCGACCGTGTAGCCGAAGAGCTTCATCGCGGCGACGGCGACGTGTAGCTGAAGAGCTTCATCGCGGCGAACCTAGATCAGCGTCTCTGCGGCCCGGAAGGGGGGCAACGGGGCGCCCCCCCTTGCCCCCCGGCGCCCCCGGGTACGGTCTGGTGGTGAGATTCGCCTACGACGTGATCGGGATAATCCGCGACCAAATCCGAGACGGCGGACGACGGAGCGAGGTCGGGGGCCTGCTCTTCGGCCGCGATGAGGAAGTGGTCGGCGTCTTCGCCGCGCCCAATGTCGCGCCCGCTCCGCAAGCCGAATTCAGGATCGACCCGGAGGTGATGGATCACCTGTTGCTCAACGAGGAGGCCCGGGGGCACGAGCTCCTCGGCTCCTACCATTCCCACCCGCGCGGCAGCGCCGAGATGTCCGGCGCCGATGCGGCGATGGCGATGCAGACGGGGCTCTTGCTGATCATCGCCTGCGAGCGGGGCCGGCCCTGGGACTGGCGACTCTGGGACCCGGTCGCCAGCGGCGAGGCCGAGTTCGTCGTCGCACCGCCATATCAGCTGTAAGTCGGGGGGTAGAATCCGCACCCGTGCCCCGCGGAGGATTGAGCGAAAATCCTGAGGCCCGCCAGCGCCAGCTGGACGGACTCTCGCGGGGACGGCAAAAAGCAGCTCGGAAGGTGCTCGGCCTAGAGGAGGAGTCCTCCCCACCCTCTTCTACGCCAAGTGCCACTCCTGCCTCGAGCACGCGCAAAGCGAAGCCCGCCAGCTACTCCAAGCCGGCGGCGAAACCGAAGACGCGAAAGAAGGCAGGACGTGCCAAACCCCGAGCCAGCAAGCCCGCCACCGAGCCCCGAGAGCGCCCCGCCCCCAAGCGGGGCGGCTTCCTCAGCGGCCTCAAGCAGGGCCTCTCAATCTGAGTCGGGCTTTGTAGCCGACGCCGGCCCCGAGTTCGATCCCGACGCCGCCGGCGCCGAGATGCCGGAGCCTCCCGCGCCGGCGGGAGAGCCTGCCGCGCTGATCGAGTGGGAGGAGGACACGATCAAAGCGCTGCTCACGCTGAAAGGGCGGGGGATTCACGCGATGATCGGCGTGGCAGAGCAGGACTGGCGCTACACCGAGCTCGACCTGGCCGCGATCGCGCCGCCCCTGACCCGCATCTGCAACCGCTACGAGCCGATCCAGCGGTTCGCCAAATACAGCGATCCGCTCACCCTGGCATTCGCGCTGGGGGCCTACGGCGTGCGCTCGCTCGAGGAACGCCAGGTAATGATCGCCGCGATGCAGGGCGAGGAGGGCACGGTGCCGATCGCGCCGGCCGGGCCCGAGCCGCCTGTGCCGACTAGCGAGGCACCGACGCCCGCGCCCCGCCAGGCTGCGAGCTTCCCGACCAGCGCCCCGGGCCCGGCGCCGGCGATGCAGCCGAGCGAGGGCCCGGCGCCGACCTCGGCGCCGCGGCCGGCCGAGGCCGACGTCGACCCGACCGAGGTTGAGTGGGAGGTGGGCAATGGATAGCCGCGAAAAGGTGCTTCGCCTGCGCGAGTGGCTGCTCTCGCTCAAGCCCGAAGACGAGTCCTCGGCGCAGATGCTGCAGATACTCGTCGCGATGTCGCCGCTGCTGGTCAAAGCGATCCCCGACGATGCGGCCGAGCTCGACCGCTACCTGCGGGCGGCCGCCTGGGGCGCCGCGCAGTGCCGATCCGACGATGCGCCGAAGCTCGGGCTCTTCGAGGTGGTCGACGGCGAGTGGCAGATGGTCGACCTGGCGAAGGAGGAGGCCGGGATATGAGGGGACCTAAGTGCCCCCCGCATCATTTCGGCTCGACCAAGGATGGGAAGGTGATCTGTAGCTGGTGCGGGAAAGGGCAGAAGTTGCTCAAACGGCCGAGGCCAGCGGCCAAGTGACCGGCGTCAACTACAACGAGCGCGTCTTCGTCGTCGGGCCGACCGAATCGGGCAAGTCCGAACTGCTCAACTACCTCTTCTCGCAGTTCCACTGCCAGCGGCTGTTGGTGGATACCAAGGGGCACGAGTGGACGATCGAGGGGGTCGAGCCCGTCTCTGACCCGGCGATGATCGACTGGAGCGAGCCGATCATCCACTACGTCACCACCTCCACCGAGCTCGAGGAGGTCGACGAGCTCTTCGGTCAGTGCTGCCAGCGCCTCGACCTGGTCGTCTGCGTCCACGAGCTCAACGACCTCTCCGGCTACGTCACGCAGAAGACGCCCGAGCCGGTGAGCCGCTACCTCGCCCAGGGCGGCGCCAACGGCCGTGGCTTCCTCGGCGGCACGCAGCTGCCCGTCGACATGCCCAAGCGCGCGCGCTCGGAGGTCCAGCACGTCTTCACGCTGGTCCCGCCGATTGACGAGGAGCACCTGAAGGTCGTCTGTCGGATCGTCGGCGGCATCTCGGCCCCGGAGATGGCCGAGGAGCTCAGCACCCATCAGCGCGAGGCCGGCGAGCACGCCTTCATCCACTGGCCCAAAGGCGCGCTGCAAGAGCCGACCGCCTGGCCGCCCCTCCCGCCGGAGATGCTCGCGCAGAGCATCGTCAAGCGCCGACGCCCACACGCCCGTGAGCGATCTCGGTGAGCGCGGCAGCCGGCTGCGGGTGGTCGCCGCCCAGCTCAAGCCGGCGCCGGCGATCCCGCCCTTCTTCGTCCAGCAGCCGGACCAAATCGAGATACGCGCGATCGGCTGGTACATGCGCCGCACCCGCGGCGGGCCCGTGATCTTCCTGGGCCATTCGGCCGCCGCCGCCGAGGTGTGGTTGCGCCGCCAGCTAGACGAGCAGCGAACTCGCAAGAAGGCACGCAGGAAAGGTGGCTGATCCGCGACCGCCCAAGCTGCCGGATCCCGCCGCTACGCCCCGGCTGACCAAGACGGGGCGCCAGGAACGCGACCGCCCGATCTACCGGCAGAAGGGCGGCGAAGGGTTCGGCGCCTGGGAGGTCGAGGTAACGCCGCTGGTGGGTACGACCCACATCGGCCGCGCCCTCACTGGCGGCCGACTGAAGCCGCGGGCTGTCTTCGAGGTCCGCGCCGCCTACTACGGGCCCGGGCTGCCGGAGTTCGGCAGCCAGCCCAACACGCGGATGATCCCCCACACCCACACCGAGGACGAAGAACTCGCCCTGGCGATCGCGCGGACGTTGGAGACGGCGCTGCGCTCAGGCAAACGCGAGCTCGACATCGTGGGGATCGCGCGGGATGTTGAACGGCGGCGGGGCTAGGGAGAAACGGGGGCATCGTGTTCTTCAACGCCGCGCGTGCATTCACGTTCCGCTCGAATTGCCGCGGGGCTGACGTTGAGGTTTTCGCACTGAGCAAGCTGTTTTGACTTTGCTTCTTGAACTTCGGTTTCGCCAGCTAGCTGGCGAAGGGTGGGGGTCTGCACCACGCGAATAAATCCCAGCCGAGAGACGATCTCAATCGAGACGGGCACGAGACGTTCTCTCACCAGGGCTTCGCAACGGAAGACCGAGCCCTTCGACCCAATCATCTGTTCTGGACAGATCACTTTGGGGTTGTAGTTGGCGACCTGGTTGACGGCTTCAGATACCAGGCTTTCCGCCGATTCGCGGCTGACCGTGACTTCGGGCCGGCGCTTCGGCGCTGCCGCCGTGACCGTTCTTGTTGGCTGGCTCGCAGTCGCTCCCTGGGTCTTCGTAGATATCACTTCGGGTGGAAGCCATGTCAGCACCAGGAAGGCGCCTCCAGCGACGATCACGGCGAATACCAAGAATTCAGCTGCGGTTTTGAGGCGGCGCATTTTTGCCCGAGAAGTTTTATCGCAAAACGGGCCCTAGACGTAAAACTGCTTGACATTCCGCCGCCGCTGTGGTTACTCTCCCGCCATGCCAGTTCCTGCTGACCGGCTATCCATAACCCCCTCCCCCACCCGGTTATGACAACACGGGCCTCTGGTGGTTATGTGAACTCAAAGGAAAGTACCGCCTGAGAATGCGGATCAGCCCGCCTTTTCGATCGCTTCTTCGAGCGCGCCGGCCGAGCCCGGGGTTTCCAGCGTTTCGATGCCTTTGGTGCCCGGCCCTAGGACCGCAAATGACGGCGTGCCGGTGAAGCCGAGTCTTTCGGCTTCACCGGTGGTGTTGGAGACCTGCTTGAGGATGCGCTTGCTCCTGCGGTCCGCGTTCCACTTGGCGAGGTTCTTCACGCCGGCGCCCTTGGCGATCGCTTTCAGGAAGGAATCGGTGGCGTAGCCGGAGTCCTCGGGCCCCTGGTTGCGGTAGAAGAGCTCGATGTAGTTCCAGCCGCGCCCCTGCTCGCCCGCGGCGAGCGCCGCCGCCCCCGCCGGAGTCGACTGGGGGCCGATGATCGTGTAGTTGTGAAAGTCGATCCTCGCCTTCCCGCTCTTGACCGGACCTGAGATCAACTGCGGTATCACCTGTTCGGAGTACGCCTTGCAGACCGGGCACTGGAGGTCGCCGAACTCGATCAGCGTGACCTTTGCCTTCGGATAGCCGAGCACCGCTCCTTCCTGCGGGATGCCGTTCAGCTGCTTCTGAACCAGCCCGACGTCCTCGAGGTTCGTGTTCCCCCCGCTGCTCTGGCTCTGGCTGACCACGATCGCCACCGCGACGGCGACGATCGCCAGGAACATGGCGCCGCTGACGAGCTGGGTCAGGCGCTTGCGCCGCGTCACCCGCTCGACCTCGGTCTCTTCGTGCAGCCGCTGCTCGCGACGCTTCTCCCGTTCGGTCGAGCCGCTCATCGACCCCTCGCCCCCTCAGCCTGCCCGGGCGCCCCCGCATAGCCGATCACCAGGGCGGCGTTGAGAACGAGCAGGATCGTCATCAGCACCGCGCTACCCACGCACCACTGACAGATCGCGTGGATCTTGAACAGCTCCAGGTAGGTCAGGTAGACGCTGTAGCCGAAGCCGACCAGGGCGAGGCCGAAGCCGGCGAAGCGAGCGCCATCGCCGCGCAGCAGCGCCGTCACTAGGAGCAGCACGTAGCCGACGAGGCCGAAGACGGCGATGTTGACGCCGGCGAGGTGGGAGTAGGTGCTGTCGGCGACGGTCTGACACCCTCCTCCCCCGGCCAGGCAGGTCGGTGCGCCGCCGCCCGAGTCGGCGATTGCGATGTAGGCGGCGACCCCGATGCCGAGGGTCGCGACGAAGGTCGCGGCGCGTCGCAGCGCGCCTTCGCTGGGAAAGCTACTCATACGGCTAAGACTACGACCCCCCTGGCGTGCCATCAGCGACGCGAGCGGACCAGCGCCGCGCCTCCGGCGATCAGGCCGAGAGCGCCGATCGCCAGGGCGGCGATCGCCAGGCCCTTGCTGGCGCCATTGCTCGATGACGCCGCTGGCGCCGCCGTTTCGGTGCCCGGTACCTGCCCCGCAGTCGGACCCGCCTCCCCGCCGGCCACGTCCTGGAGCACTCCACCTTTCGCCGTCACGTTGATCGTCGGGGCCGGGAATTCGGCGGTTGGCGAGCCGATCCAATGCGCGACTTTCCCGTTGCTGTAGGACTCGAGCGTCTTGAAGGCGAGCGACTTGCCCGCCAGGTTGTCCGGGATGGCCACCGAGAGCGGGAAC
>DATMRN010000115.1:0-4537 GCA_035566275.1 Solirubrobacterales bacterium
GGCGAGCCAGATCAACCCCGAGGCGCGCTTCTTCTACCTCGACACCGACGTTCTCTTCCAGGAGACGTATGAAACGCGCGACCGGCTGGCCGAGCACCTCGGGGTCGAGTTCGACCGTTTCCACAACCTCACCCTGGAGGAGCAGGCCGCCCAGCACGGCGACGAGCTGTGGAAGCGCGACCCCGACTCCTGCTGCGGTTTGCGCAAGGTCGAGCCGATGCGTCGCGCCCTGTCTTCCGTAGACTGCTGGGTCGCCGGAGTCCGGCGCGAGGACTCCAGCAGGCGCTCCCACACCCCGAAGTTCGGCTGGGACAAGCGCTTCGACCTGTGGAAGCTGAACCCCCTCGCCGACTGGACCGAGCGCGACGTCTGGAACTACATCCGTGAGCACCACCTCCCGTACAACCCGCTCCACGATCAGGGCTACCCGTCGATCGGCTGCACCCACTGCACGCAGCCGGTCGGGCCGGGCGGCTCGCCGCGCGACGGCCGCTGGGTGGGCGTCGCCAAGACGGAGTGCGGGATCAACTAGCGGCGCCGCGGCGAGCCTTCTCTTCCCCTTCCCCGACCCGATTGGTGAGACTGACCGATGAGCGAGACGATGACCGAGCTGTCCCTGACCCTTTCCGAGCGCCACACGGCGGACTTCGAGATGATCGCCAACGGTGGCTTCGCCCCGCTGACCGGCTTCCAGGGGTCCGCCGACTGGGAGCGCGTCTGCTCCGAGATGCGGACCGCGGACGGCGATTACTGGCCGATCCCGATCACCCTCGCGACCGACCTCGAGTGCCAGGTCGGCGACGTGGTCGAGCTGTCCAGCGACGAAGGCAAGCCGCTCGGCCGGCTGACCGTCGAGGAGGTCTTCGAGCGCGACGTTCGCCGCGAGGCCGAGCAGGTCTACCGCACCACCGACGAGGCGCACCCGGGCGTCGCCGCGATCTACGAGGAGGGCAACCGCTGCATCGCCGGCCCGATCGAGGTCGACGCGCTTCCCGATCACGAGGAGGCGTTCATGCGGCGTTACAAGACGCCGGCGGAGACGCGCCAGGAGTTCGCAGACCGCGGCTGGAAGCGGATCGTCGCCTTCCAGACCCGCAACCCGATCCACCGCGCCCACGAGTACCTGACCAAGGCGGCGCTGGAGACCTGCGACGGGCTCTTCATCCAGCCGCTGATCGGCAAGACCAAGGCCGGCGACATTCCCGCCGACGTGCGGATGCGCTGCTACGAGGTGCTGATGGAGAAGTACTACCCGCAGGACCGCGTGGTGCTCGGCGTGAAGCCGGCCAAGATGCACTACGCCGGCCCGCGCGAGGCGGTCCTGCACGCGATCGTCCGCCGCAACTATGGCGCCACGCACTTCATCGTCGGCCGCGACCACGCCGGCGCCGGCGACTATTACGGCACCTACGACGCGCAGAAGATCTTCGACGAGATCGACATCGCAGAGCTGGGGATCGAGCCGCTGATGTTCGAGCACACCTTCTGGTGCAACGAGTGCGAGGGCCTCGCCTCCGGAAAGACCTGCCCGCACGACGCCGAGGCGCACCTGTTCCTGTCCGGCACCAAGGTCCGCGAGATGCTCGGCAACGGCGAAAAGCCGCCGCACGAGTTCTCGCGCGACGAGGTCGCCGAGATCCTGATCGACGCCTACAAGGAGGACTGAGAAGAGCATGGCCGAGGACAAGGGCTTCACCCTCTGGTTCACCGGGCTCTCCGGAGCCGGCAAGACGACGATCTCCAGGCTGCTGGAGGGCCACCTGCGCGAGCGCGGCTGCAAGCTCGAGATCCTCGACGGCGACATCGTGCGCGAAAACCTCTCCAAGGGGCTCGGCTTCTCCAAAGAGGACCGCGACACCAACATCCGGCGGATCGCCTTCGTCGCCGACCTGCTCTCCCGCAACGGCGTGCCGGTGATCACCGCGGCGATCTCGCCCTACGCCGAGATCCGCGATGAGGCGCGTGAGCTGATGGGCGACCGTTTCATCGAGGTCTACGTGAAGGCCTCGGTCGACACCTGCGCCGAGCGCGACGTCAAGGGCCTCTACGCGAAAGCCTTCGCCGGCGAGATCAAGGAATTCACGGGCGTGTCGGACCCCTACGAGGCGCCCGAGAACGCCGAGGTGACCTGCGACACCGAGAACGAAACGGCCGAGGAGTCGGCGCAGAAGCTGATCGAGTACCTCGAGCAGCGGGATCTGATCCCGGCTGCGGCCGTAACTGCCTAGACGGCGTTGGCGGGGACCCCTCCTCTGATCGTCCGTGCAGGGGCGGTTAGGGTTTGGGCGGTACCTGGGGCTCGCCCAAGCCGTAGGTGTCGTACGCGCCGAAGCGAGCGAAGGTCTTGTGCGTGGGGCCGTGGTAGTCCGAGGAGCCGGTTGAGATCAGGTCCAACTCGTCGCAGAGCTCCAGCAGGTGCTTGGTCTGCTCCTTGCTGTGGGATGGGTAATAGGTCTCGATGCCGTCGATGTCGAGGGCGCGGATCAGGTCGTCTACCTCGGCGGGGGCGGAGATGTCCCAGTAGGGATGGGCGACGACTGCGACACCGCCAGCCTCGTGAATCAGCTCAACCGCCTGCTCGGCGGTCGGCCAGCGGCGCGGGACGAAGGCCTTCGCGCCGGGTACCAGGTACTCCTCGAAGAAGGGACCTAGATCACCGGTCGCCCCCGCCGCCCGCGCGATGTGGGGCCGTCCGATCGAGAGCGCGTCACCAGCTTCCCTGACCGCGTCCTCCAAGTGCAGGTCAAAACCCTCCTGCCGCAGCTTCTCGACGATCTCCCCAGCACGCGCGACCCGCTCGTGCTGCGCTCGCTCGCAGGCTGGCGCGATCTTTCCCAGATCGACCCAGTAGCCGCACACATGCAGGTCTTCCGCGTACTCGTGCACGCAGGACATCTCGATTGCCGGCACCAGCTCGATCCCAACCAGCTCGGCCGCCCCCGCCGCCTCGGAGACCCCGGCAATCGCATCGTGATCCGTCAACGCCAGCGTAGTGACCCCCGCCTCGGCAGCTTTTGCGACGATATCGGCCGGCGGAAGCTGCCCATCGGACACCGTGGAGTGGCTCTGAAGCTCGACCAGCATCGGCCGCGCAGCCTATTAACGGCTCGTAGCTTGCGGGGTCCGGGGGTCTCCTCCCTCTAGCCTCCCCGGCACCGCGGAGTGATTGTCTGCCCCGAAGGGGCTCACAATTACACCCGCTGAAGGCGGGTGTTAGGCGTAAGGGAGAAGACCCCCGGACCCCGCCCTCCGCCTCCCGCATAAATAGACTGCGCCGCCGTGTTCCAGAAGGTCTTGATAGCCAACCGCGGCGAGATTGCTATTCGGATTGAGCGGACTCTGAAGGAGATGGGGATCGGGTCGGTTGCCGTCTACTCGGAGATCGATCGGGATGCTCCTCATGTGCGGGAGGCCGATGAGGCGTTTTTGATCGGGCCTGCGGTTCCGGCTGAGAGCTATCTGAACGTCGAGAAGATCATCGCTACCGCCAAGGAGGCAGGGGCCGAGGCGATCCATCCCGGGTATGGGTTCCTGGCCGAGAACGCGGACTTCGCCAGAGCTTGCGATGAGGCAGGGATCGTCTTCATCGGGCCGCCACCGGAGGCGGTCGAAGCCATGGGGTCCAAGACCCGGGCTCGGGAGATCATGGCTGAGGCCGGGGTGCCGATCGTGCCTGGGGCCACGGTGCCCGCCAAGGACGTCGCGGAGGCTCGGGAACAGGCCGAGGATGCCGGGTACCCGGTCGCCTGCAAGGCGGCGGGCGGCGGTGGCGGCAAGGGGTTCCGGGTGGCGCTGAGCGCCGATGACCTCGAGGAGGCCTTCGAGGGGGCGGCGCGGGAGGGTGAGAAGTTCTTCTCCGACGACCGCGTGTATGTGGAGCGCTACCTGGAGGACCCGCGGCATGTCGAGGTCCAGGTGCTGGCCGACTCCCACGGCAGCGTGATCCACCTCGGCGAGCGCGACTGCTCTGTCCAGCGGCGCCACCAGAAGGTGATCGAGGAGGCGCCGGGGCCGCGCGTCGACGCCGAGATGCGGGAGCGGATCGGCAAGATCGCCACCGACGCCGCGGCCGCGGTCGGCTACCGCTCGGCCGGCACGGTCGAGGGGCTCCAGGTCGGCGAGGAGTACTTCTTCCTCGAGATGAACACCCGGGTCCAGGTCGAGCACTGCGTGACCGAGATGGTGACCGGGGTCGACATCGTCCGCGAGCAGGTGCTGGTCGCCGCGGGAGAGGCGCTCACGATCTCCCAGGACGAGGTCGAGCTGCGCGGCCACGCGATCGAGTGCCGGATCAACGCCGAGGCCGCCCACAAGAACTTCGCTCCCGCGCCGGGGGCGATCGCCGGCTACCGCGAGCCGGCCGGGCCGGGCGTGCGGGTCGACTCCGGCGTCGAAGCCGGCTCCGAGGTGACGCCGATGTATGACCCGATGGTCGCCAAGCTGATCGTCTGGGACGTCGACCGGGCGTCCGCCACGGCGCGGATGGTGCGGGCGTTGCGCGAGTACGAGATCGAGGGGCTGAAGACGCTGCTGCCGT
>DATMRN010000116.1:0-3278 GCA_035566275.1 Solirubrobacterales bacterium
TCACGTCGACACGCGGGTCCTCGCGCAGCCCCAGGGCCAGCTGCCCGAAGGCGACGTCGACCGCGGCGATCCGCTCGGCGCCGCGCTGCAGCAGGCAGTCGGTGAAGCCGCCGGTCGAGGCGCCGACATCGAGGCAGTCGCACCCGGCGACATCGATGCCGAGCGCGTCGAGGGCGTTCTCGAGCTTGACCCCTCCGCGCGAGACGTAGCGCGGCCCCGCGTCGACGATCAGCGCCTGCTCGGGCTCGACCAGCTGGCTCGGTCGCAGCGCCACCGGCCCGTCCTCGCCGACCCGCACCTCCCCGGCTCGCACCGCGCCGGCAGCCGCCGAGCGCGACGGGAACAGCCCTCGCTCCGCCAAAACCGCGTCTATCCGGGCCTTCTTCACCGCCAGAACGGTACAGCCGCGCCCGCCGATGGCCGTTATCCGTGCCTTAGGGCCCGCTGCAACAGTCTTTTAACCGGCAGCCGGCCTTCCTCTGGTCATATTTGGCGGGTCTGTGACCCCAGTCACACACAAATCGCACATACGTTCGTACGCTTCTAAAGGATTCGCGTGAGGATGACGATGCAGAGCAGAACGCAAAACTTCCTGGCTGGGTTCAGCGCCGCCCAATGGCCCTCGTCGCTTCCCACGACGAGCGCCCGGCGGCACATGAGAGCCCACCTACCTCCCACGGATCCACATATATAGAGATACATATCTCTCCTCCCTGTAGTAACCCCAGAAGCGCCCCGCCCTAGGCGGGGCGCTTTCTGTTGGGCAAACGGCTTTAGAAAGCCAGATACGGCGGTCTAGTGAGATCACCAAGTCGGCGCCGAAAGAGCTGAAAATGCCTTCGTGCGCCAGTCAGACACGAATCGTGCATGCAACGCCACCCCGACGAGGGGCAAATCGACCGGCCGCTACTTGCTCTCGTCGGACAGCCTGCGCGCGAAGTGGCCTGTTCGGCTCAGGTTGCAGACAGGCCTGGGGGCAGCGGCTCCGGCGGTGAATCGTCACCGGCCGGCGCCAGCTCCAGCTGGTACCAGCCGACGTCGTGCCAGGCGTCCAGCTTCCAGCCGATGCGGCGGTAGACGCCGACCGGAGCGAAGCCGAGCCGCTCGTGCAGGCCGACGCTGGCCTGGTTCGGCAAGGTGATGCCAGCGATAGCGACCTGGAAGCGCTGGCGCCGCAGGCGCTCGAAGAGCTCCTCGTAGAGGCGGCGGCCGTGACCGCGGCGATGCTCGGCGGCGGCGATATAGACGGAGACGTCGGCGGACCAGCGATATGCGGCGCGCTCGCGGTGGCGGCAGGCATAGGCGTAGCCGACCACCCCTCCCCCCTCCTCGGCGACCAGCCAGGGATGGGTCCGCGAGTAGCGCTCGATCCGCGCCTCCACCTCAGCGGCATCCGGCGGTCGCTCCTCGAAGGAGATGGCGCTGGTCTCGACGTAGGGCGCGTAGATCGCCGCGCAGGCGACGGCGTCGCGGGCGGGGTCGGCGTCGCGGATCATCGCCGCAATCTACTGGTGCGTCAGGCAACGTTTGCCGTGTTGATGACCGCCCGTAGCTTGGCATCGTCGACGTTAGTAGCTGCGCCAGGCGATGTAGCGACAGATGAGGCAGGGCTCGGCACCGACGCCATGCTTCGCGGCCGCAAAAGCCAGCGAGGGGAGGTCGGCGGAGCTGCGCCTGGGCTCGCATAGAGTCAGTTCCGTGACCGAGGCGCCTGCCTACGACCAACTGGGGCGCGGCTACGGCGATGTGCGCCGTCCTGACCCGCGGATAGCCGCCCGCATCGAAGCCGCTCTTGGCGACGCAAGGACAGTCCTAAACGTCGGCGCCGGCACAGGCTCCTACGAGCCCGTTGACCGCGACGTGACCGCGGTCGAGCCCTCGGCGGAGATGATCGCTCAGCGACCCCAGGGTGCGGCTCCGGTGATCCAGGCGAGCGCCGAAGACCTGCCATTCCCCGACGACAGCTTCGACGCAGCGATGGCAGTGCTCACCGTCCACCATTGGGCCGACCTCGGTGCTGGCCTGAGAGAAGTGCGACGAGTCACGCGGCAGCGCATCCTGATCGTGGCTTTCGACCCCGGTGCGTTGGCCAACCTCTGGATCACCCGCGACTACTTCCCGGGGATGCTGGAGCTGAAGCGCCAATCCCCTGTCACGAGCACCGAGTTGGCGACGATGCTTTCGACGGCGCGCAGCATCCCAATTCCCGTGCCGAGAGACTGCACCGATCACTTCTTCGCGGCGCTCTGGGCGAGGCCCGAGATGCTCTTCGACGATGCGGTGGTACGGCCGATGTGGGTCTGGCAGAGCATCTCGGAGACCGCAAGGCGGGAAGGTCGTAGACGGCTCGCCGCCGACCTAAAGAGCGGAGCCTGGGATGAGAGCTACGGATACCTGCGCGAGAAGCAGGATTTGGACGTTGGTCTTCGTTTGGTGGTTTCGGAGTTGGGCTGAGAGGCAAATCAAGGAGCCCTACCCTGCCCGCCATCGATCCACTCACCTCCAAGGACTCCTCGCTGGTTGAACTCGTGGAAGCCGTGCGCTCACTCGATTACGGGCGGCCGAGCGATCGCAGCGTCAAGGCAATGCTGCGTGAGAGGCGCGGCACCTGCTCGACCAAGCACCTCTTCTTGGCCGAAGCGCTCGAGGAGCGCTTTCCCGAAACCGAGCCACAGATCGTCCATCGCGTCTATCGCCTGGATCGAGAGACTGCGCGTGAGCTATTCGGGGATCGAGGCGCCAACGCCGTGCCCGAGGAGGGCCTGATCGATGTCCACCGCTACCTCACTGCGGTCGTTGGGGATCGCCGGATCGTCATCGACGCCACCTTTCCTGGCACGCCCTGGGACGGGCGCTCGCCGCTGCCGCTGGCCTGCGGCCCAGGGGAGGACCATCCGGCAGGCGCAGATCCCGACGCCGAGAAGCGCGCGCTTGAGGACGAGCACTGCGACCCGGCCGTGCGCGAGCCGCTCATCGCGGCGCTTGCCGCCCCCTCTGGCGAGGAGCCGATCCGCATCGTCCCCTATGCCGGTCCGCTTCGAGGAGGAGCGCGCCAAGCTTGAAGCTGCGATCGGCCCTTGGGTCGTGGGCGGCATCCACCACGTCGGCAGCACGGCGGTGCCCGGCCTCGACGCGAAGCCGATCATCGACATCCTGGTCGGCGTCGAGGATCTGGAGAGTTCGCGTGCGTGCCTCGACCGGCTGGCGGCGCTCGGCTACCTCTACGCGCCGTACCGCAGCGAGGAGATGCACTGGCTCTGCAAGCCCGACCCGAGGCA
>DATMRN010000117.1:0-5409 GCA_035566275.1 Solirubrobacterales bacterium
GCGACGATGTTCCGCCCACGGCCCACCGACAACTGCAACGTCAACCTCACTCGGCTCGGCGACTCCTACATCGCGATGACCGAGACGCCGCTGCCGGTCGCCTTCGACCCCGAGACGCTCGACGCCCTCGGCGTCGCCTACGAGCCACCCGGCATCCACGCCACCGCGCATCCCCACCACGACCCCGAGCGCGATGAGCTGATCGCCTACGCGACCCACTTCGGCCCCCGCTCGGAGTACCGCGTCTACGCGCAGCGGGACCGCTCCCACCAGCGCCGCATCGGCGAGCTGGCGATCTCCCAGCCCTCCTACATGCACAGCTTCGCCCTCACCGAGCGCTACGTCGTCCTCGTCGCCTTCCCCTTCGTCGTCAACCCGCTGCGACTCGGCCTCGGCGGGCGGCCGTTCATCGAGAACTACCGCTGGGAGCCGCAGGAGGGGACGCGGATCCTCGTCTTCGATCGCGACGGCGGTGGGCTGCGCGGCACCTATGAGGCCGAGCCCCGCTTCGCCTTCCACCACGTCAACGCGTTCGAGCAAGGCTCGGAGCTGACGATCGACATGGTCGCCTACGACGACGCGACGATCGTCGACGCCCTCTACCTGGACCGGCTCCGCGAGGGCCCGCCCCCCGCGGCGTCCTATGGCCGGCTGCTGCGCTACCGGGTCTCCACCGAGAGCGGGCGGGTCGCGGAGGAGGAGTTGAGCGACGCGGCGATGGAGCTGCCGCGAATCGACTACCGCGAGCGAAACACGCGTCCTTACCGCTACGTCTACGGGGCCGGCGTCCACATGGACGGCGAGGAGGCTCCGGACTTCCCGGACGAGCTGGTCAAGGTCGACGTCGACAGCGGTGAGGCGGAGGCGTGGTTCGAGCCCGGCTCATATCCGGGCGAGCCGGTCTTCGTGCCGTCCCCGGCCGAGCGCCGCGGCGAGGACGAGGGCGTCCTGCTCTCGGTGGTCCTCGACGGTCGCGGCGGCGGCTCCTATCTGCTCGTCCTCGACGCCCAGAGCCTCGGCGAGCTGGGGAGGGCGCGAGTCCCCCACCACATCCCCTTCGGCTTCCACGGCCAGTACTTCAACTAGGGGGCGCCTCGGGCGCGTCGCCCCCGCGGCCCTCGCGGCGACGCCGCAGCGCCTCGCCGGGGCGCCAGAGGCTGACCAGGCCGGCGACCAGGGTGACGAGGAAGATCTGGCCGAGCATCATCTCCACCCCGGCGATCATCCGGCCGGGCTGGCCGGCCGGGACGAGGTCGCCGTAGCCGGTCGTGGTCAGCGTCGTGTAGCTGAAGAAGATGAAGTCGCTGCCGTGCGCCGAGGCCCCTCCGGCGAAGAAGCCGCCGCCTTCGATCCGATCGATCGTCCCGTAGAGGAAGGTGAAGAGAAGGCCGAGCACGGTGTAGACGCTGATCGCCCCGAGGATCGTCCGCGAGCCGACTTCCCGGGCGGTGACGACCCGCACCAGGACCGCGCCCGCCGACACCGCCAGCAGGACGACCTCGATCAGCGAGCCGGCGCTGAGCCAGCCGCGCTCGCCCGAGATGGCGGCGACCGCGGCCAGCGCGACCGCCAGCAGCGAGAGCCCGATCGCCGCCCGCACGACGCCGAAGCACGCATGGGCGCCGGTCAGCGCGACCACCGAGGTGGCGCCGGCGGAGGCGACCAGCACCACCCCCGGCCAGCCCTGGTTCGAGAGCAGCGAGGCGAGCACGTAGGTCGTCAGTACCAGCAACAGCACCAGGCCGAACGCGTCGCTGACCCGCTGCCCGCGCTGCAGCCAGCGCTCCCGCCGGAGGGCCCGGCGTCCAGCCGTATCCATGCAGGGACGTTCGGGCGCCCCTCGCCGTTTCCTGCCGGGCGAGCGGCCTAGAGCCCGCTGGGATGCCGCACGGCGAACCCCGGCGCCGGCACCATCTGCCGGTGCCAGCGCGGCCCGCTGACCCCCGGCGGGTCGTCCCGCGTGTCGTAGCGCAGGCCGGCGACGACCATGTAGACGTGCTCTGAGTTGGCGTAGACGCTGATCCAGCGCCCCACGCCCGCTTCGCCCCATTCCGCGAGCTGCCCCGAGACCAGCGGCCAGCCGAGCAGCCCGCCACCGTGCAGCGCGTAGCTGACCGCCCCCGAGCAGTCATAGCCGCGCGAGCGAAAGCCGAGGTGGCCGCCTCCCCAGACATACGAACGGTGGTCGATCCGGTTGGCGGCGGCGATCGTCGCCTTCACCGCCGCCGGGGCGTTGGGGGGAGGGACGGCCTTGCCGTTCCTGGCCAGGGTGGCCGCGCAGGTTTCGCTCGTCGCTTCCATCCCGAACACCCCGGGAAGGCACTGTTCCGGCCCTTCGGGAAGGGGAGTCTGGATCGCGGCATTCGCGCCCCCGGCGGCCAGCGCCGCCCCCGCGGCGGCGAGCGCAAGCGCCATCCCGAGCCGTCGTCCTGCGGCGATCACCGCTCCGAGCTTAGCCGTCGAGCGGACCTGACTCGACGAGGGTGAGCTAGGCGGCCCAGGTCCAAGACGCGAACAGATAGGTCCAGAAGACGAGCAAGGGGCAGCAGACAACCAACACCGTGCGCACGCGCCGCCGCTCGGTGGCCCAAAGCCCCAGCGCGATCCAGAGCGGGAACAGCATTAGGGTAAAGCGGGGAAGCGAGCGCAACGGCTCCACGCTCGACGGGGCCGAGACCGCGAGCAGGAAGCTCAGCCCGGCGAAGGCGGTGTAGGGCATGGGCAGCCTCTTCCACGAGAGCCGCAGCAGGACGGCGCCGAGGATCAGGAAGGCAAGCTCGACGATTCGCCTCGTAATCGAGTCCGTGTTCAGATGGGCGCCGATCAGTGAGGCGCCGCCGGGCGCCGCGGCGATCAGGGCCTTGATTCCCTCCCAGACCCCCGCCGGAACGCCGCCCAGCGGGACGAAGGACCGATGCCAGTGATGCTGCTGGTTGAACGGCGCGAGCGGACGGCCAAGGCTGAGCTTCAGATAGGCGAGATAGGCGAGCAGGCCGATCGGCACTGCCGCGATCCAAAGCAGATCGGCCCCGAGCGCGTACCGCGGCCGCAACCCACTCGCCGGCCGATCGGGTTCGCGGTCCTCGCGAGGCCCATACAAATAGAGCAGCACCAGGGGCACGACCAGCAACACGCCGCTGTTGCGGGTCGCGGCCGCCAGGCAACCGAGCAGCCCCGCCAGCCACCAGCGTCCCAGCCTCCCGGCGTAGAACGAGCCGATCGCCAACAGCAGGAAGAGCGACTCCGAGTAGACCGCCGAGAGGAACAGCGCCACCGGCAGCCAGGCAACGATCCACACGGTGTTCCGGGCAACGTCGGCGCCGAGCTCCAACTCGACCAGCCTGTGCAGCAGGAACAGCGCTCCCAGCGCGCAGGCCGAGGAGATGAGGATTCCGACGATCGCCGCAGCCGCATTGCCCAGTGGCGCGCTCCCCAGCGCGACCAGGCCTGGATAGAGGGGGAAGAAGACGGTTTCCGCGGCGTGCCGGTAACCCGAGTGAGCGATGCCGAGATACCAGGTCGAGTCCCAGCGCGCCGCCGGCGCGATGAGGACGTTGGCGATCGTGTTATGGAAGGGAGCCGCTATGTGCCGTGGATCGAAAGCCGTCGCCGAGCCCGCGTGCAGGCCCAGAAGCACCGCGGTCAGCATCCCCGCGGCCCAGATCAGCAGACGCGACGAGAGGAGGGCCAACAACGAGTCGCGCAACGCCCCGGGGCGGGAGATGGCGAGCCGAGAAGCGTTGGTGGGTCCCGGGTCCACTGAGGCGCGCGTCGCCATTTATTTGAGAATGTTGACCGCCCTGGAGGCGACCAGCAGAACAGTGAGAAGCGAGACCATGGCCTGCCCGAGCATCAGCATCTTCGCGAGCCCGCTGACTGGCATCGCATCGGTCGGGCTGAACGCGCTGGCGTTGGTGAAGGCCAGATAGAGGTAGTCGATGAATCCGGGCTTCCAATCGGAACCGCGGATGTCCGGTTCGGACTGCTGCGGAAAGCGGAAATCCGGAAGGGATCTGCGCTCAGGGTGCTCTCTTACGCCAGGCCCTCCACCGTCCATCTCCCAATACCAGAGCGCGAAGATGAGGATGTTCGTCAGCCAGATCGCAAGTGCGCCGACGAGCAGATCGCGCCCGCTGGTCTTAGCCCCACCCAGGAGGCTCCCCACCAGCAGTCCGAGGGAGACGGCATTCGCGGCACTCACCAATGCGAGCAGGCCGATGGCAAAGCCTCGTCTGATCCGGGACTCATCGTGATGACGGCGCGGGGTCGTGATTGCGAGACCGAGCAACAGCGCGGCCTCGAGCCCCGGCACCAGGTATCTGCTGGGACCGGCGATCACCTTCGCGGGCAGGATCAGCTGCAGGACAATGGCGGCCACGACGACGAGCTGAGCCGGCCAATAGGGCGCGCCGTGCCGGAGCACCTCGACCTCGTGCTCAACCCCGCGCTCGCCACGCTCCAGGAGCTTCTTCAGCTCAGCCACCGGTCACGCTCCACCCCCAAAGATCTCGACCCTCAGGGCTTGGAGAAGCGCGCCAGGTAGCTGAAGCGGGGTCCCAGCCTCCGCTCGAATACGAAGCCTTGCTTTGCCGCGCGTCGCTTGAGAACGCCAAGCGGCACGCCGTGCCAGTCGAAGATGAACTCGCCGACCACGAGGCGGCCACCGGGCTTGAGGACCCTGCGCAGCTCACCGAGCGCAGCGCCGGTGCTCGGGATCTCGCCGAGGACGGTCATCATGAAGGCCGCGTCGAAGGAGTCATCGGGATAGGAGAGGCGCTGTGCATCGCCGCAGGTCGCCGTAATGTTGCCGACGCCCTGCTCGGCCCCAGCGGCAAGGGTGTGGTCGAGCATCACCTGCTGGACGTCGGTGATCTCGAGGGCCCCGTCGGGGCCGAGCGCCCTGGCGACCGGGAGCGAGAACAGGCCCGTTCCCGGGCCGACCTCCAACATCCGCTCGCCCGGCCGCGGAGCCAGGATCTGGGACAGTCGCTCCCGCGTCAGGTAGGGAAGCTCCTTGTCCAGCATCCACCGCTGTGAATACGGGAACGGGGTCGTGTAGCGGCGGTACACGAGCCCGACCCCGGCGAGGACCGCCGCCGTAGCAGCCGCCAAGCCAAGGGTCGTGGACTTTGGACTATGTCGTCGAGCCGGGAAGACCCGTATAGCTTGAGGCCACAACCTAAAGCAAATCTTGCCAGTGGGATGCGGACGATCGCTGAGCGGCCACGCGGCCGGATTCCGCTCTACAACGCGGAATCCGCTTGAAACAGCGGAGGGGGTGGTGTCCGGTTCCACCACATAGGCGACACCTGTGTCAGGACATAGGAGACACCGAATGAGGGGAGCTCTCCTGTGGAAAAGGCGCGGTATCTGGTCGAGGCGCACGTGCTGGAGGGCCGCTCGGTCAGC
>DATMRN010000118.1:0-8556 GCA_035566275.1 Solirubrobacterales bacterium
CGTGAACTCGCCGTACCGTGCAGGAGCATAAGTGGCGGGCCTTCCCCGCAGCGATCGAATGCCAACATGTAAACGGATGTATACCAGCGAACAGTCTCCCGTGCGTGAGCGCCTCCTGCAAGGCGCGTCGCGCTGCCTACAAGAGAAGGGCTATGCGGAGACGACGGCCCGCGACATCGCCGCCGCCTCGGACGCCAATCTGCGCTCGATCGGCTACCACTTCGGCTCCACGAAGGGTCTGTTACTCGCGGCGATCTCGCTCAATTTCAGACGCTGGCTGGAGCCGCTGATTGCTGCGGCTGCGGACGAGCAGAAACCTGCCGCCGAGAGGCTGACCCTTGGGATACGGCGCTTCACGGAGGCGCTATCGGAGAACGCTCCCATGCTGCGCGCTTGGCTTGAGGCAATCGTCCTCGCTGGCCATGACACCGAGTTGCGCCAGACTTTGGCCGACAACCAGTCGGAGTTTCGTAACACCCTCGCAGAGACGCTCACCCAGGCCGGAAGCGACCAAGCGCAAGAGCAGGCGGCCGCGATCATTACCGTCTGCGACGGTGTGATCGTTCGCTTCATGCTTTATGACGAGGCCGCTCGTCCCGAAGAGGTCGCGCTCGCAGCTGCGGCGGCGCTTGAGTCATTCCGTGAGAGCTGAGGGCTGTGTCGCGAGAATGCGATGCATTCCAGCCACATCGCCCAAACGGCCGACCTACCCGCGATTGAAGCGCCACGCCGGGCGGTAGTCAAGGGCGCTTCGCGCCCGACCCCCACAGGGGGTTGACGACCGCCCGGCGTGGCGCTAATGCTGCAAGTAGGTCGGCGAGGACGGGACTTCCGAGGCGAGAACGGGATCGGACGAAGCCCCGGAACCCAGACCGAGCCCAGGCCCGGATCAGCCATCCGCCCCCGTGCCCCTTGCCAAAGCGGTTAGGGAAGGCACTTCGGCAGCCGACCACGCCCCCCCACCATGAGAAAGACATCAGGTGGTGGGCGGTCGTGGTCGGCTGCCGAAGTGCTGGTAGGCCAGAGGCAAGCGGCACGGGGGCGGATGGCTGGCGGTGCGGGTGCAGAGGACCGGGGGACAGGAGGTGGCGACGGGATGGGCCGGAGAGGAGCGCGGAGCAGAAAGACGGAGGCGAGGGGGACGAAATGGGAGGCGGCTACGTCTTGGGGCTGCATGGACGCGCTGATCGAGAGCAGGGCGGTCGAAGCCCGAAGGTCCCGGCGGGGTTGCAGTCGAGACCTGGAGCTGCTCCGCTACGTCGGCCGGCATGGCGTGGTGCGGATCGACCAGGTGATGACGGCGATGAGTGCCGGCCGCACCGTCACCTACGACCGTGTCGCTACCTGTGTCGACGCGGGCCTCCTGGAGCGCTTGGAGCTGGTCCGCTCTGAGCCAGGCATCCTGCGCGCCACCCGCGACGGCCTGCGCTACGCAGGCCTCGGCCTGCCTCTCGCCGTCGTCTCTGCCGGCCAGGTCGATCACTGGCTGCGCTGCGCCTCCACCGCGCTCCTGCTCGGCAAGCACTACGGCCATAACCGCGTCCTCACCGAGCGCGAGCTGATCTTGGCCGAGCAGATCGAGGGCAAGCCGATCGCCTCCGCCACGGTCGGCGAACACCGCAGCGGCAAGCCTCGCCTGCACCGCCCCGACCTCGCTGTCCTCACCGACGAGGGCACGATCGCGATCGAGGTCGAGCTGATGCCGAAGGCGCCGCGGCGCCTCTACGGGCTGATGCGCTCCTGGCGCCGCACCATCGGCATGGGCGTCGTGTCGGAGGTCCACTACCACTGCGAGCCCGGACAGACCCGCAGGGCGGTCGAGAGAGCCGTAGAGCAGGTGCGCGCCGAGCAGTTCATCGCGATCGGTCAGGCGGTGGCGCGGTGAGGGCGAGACAAACCAATGGCTAGGAAGCTCGCGGTTTCGATCCCACGGATCGCGCTGACGCCAGCAGAGGCCGCAGCAGCGATCGGGGTCGGCCCTGACTTCTTCGACGTCAACGTCGCGCCCGAGCTGCGCCTGATCCGCCGCGGTCGCAAGCGCCTGGTGCCGGTCACTGAGCTGGAGCGGTGGGTCACCGAGTCGGCCGGGACGCCGATTGCCGAGGAGATCGGCCGTCAGTCACCCGGCGTCCCCATGCTGTCGTCCACCAGCAAGGGTAGCGTGGCCCGCAATGCAAAAGCGGACCCGCTGGCGCGCCAGCGCCGACGGCGGGCCTGACCACTAGAAGGTAGCCCCCCAATGGCTGAGGGAATCATCAGGCGGCACTCGAAAGGCTGTCCGGCAAGAGACAACGGGCGCTGCCGCTGCAACGCCGGCTGGGAGGCATCCGTCTACTCAAAGCGTGACGGGAAGAAGATCCGCCGAACGTTTGCGCGAGAGGCCGAGGCGAAGTCCTGGCGGGCTGACGCCCTCTCAGCGCTCTCCAGGGGCGGCCTTAGGGCAACGAAGCCCACCAATGTGGAGCAGGCATGGGTGATGTGGCACGAGGGCGCGAAGGCGGGCGCCGTGACCAACCGCTCCGGCGACCCCTACAAGCCTTCAGCGCTGCGGTCCTACGAGCGGGCGATGCGGCTGCGGGTGCTGCCGACGTTTGGGAATGTGCGTCTAGCGGACCTGTATCGACCGGACCTACAGGAGTTCGCGGACGGCCTGTTGGCCGAGGGTCTTAACCCCTCCACGATCCAGGTCACGCTACTTCCGCTGCGGGCGATCTGTCGCCGGGCGGTCTCGCGCGGAGAGCTGGTGTCGAACCCCTGCAACGGATTACAGCTCCCCGCCGTGCGCGGCCGGCGCGAGCGCTATGCCACGCCAGCGGAAGCCGAAGCGCTGATCGAGGCGGTGCCCGGCGCAGACCGGTCGATCTGGGCGACGGCGATGTACGCGGGCCTGCGCCGCGGGGAGCTGCAAGCCCTGCGGGCGCAAGACCTCGACCTCGCGGGCGGCGTGATCCGAGTCGAGTACGGCTGGGAGTACCGTGACGGGCAGATCGCGCTGAAGTCCCATGCTGGGCGCCGCAAGGTGCCGATCAGCGCCGTATTGCGGGACTTCCTGGTCGAGCGCCTGGCCGAGTCGGGCCGAAGCGGTGCCGATCGAGTCTTCGGCTTGACCTCCGGTGCAAGTCCCTTCGATCCCTCGAAGCTGACCAAACGTGCCGACCGTGCTTGGGAGGAGGTGGGGCTGGAGCGAATTACGCTGCACGAGTGTCGCCACACCTTCGCCTCTCTGATGATCGCCGCCAGCGTCAACGCGAAGGCCCTCCAGAGCTTCATGGGTCACGCCAACATCTCGATTACCTTGGACCGCTACGGGCACCTGATGCCGGGCTCAGAGTCAGAGGCCGCGGGACTGCTGGATGCCTACCTGGCGGCTCAGCGTCGGCGCGATGAAGAGGCCGCTCGTGCGGCCGGCGGCGTGCAGGATTTGTGTCTGACTGGCGCACCAGCTGGCGCATGAGTGGCGCACGGTGACCGCAAACCGCTCTAGCAAGCCACTTTCTATCCACGGCTCGGGGATGTACTTCATCTGATGCGGATCGGGGCCGAGGCTTCTGCGGCGGTCGGCGAGACGCCGCTGGTCTCGCTGACGCGGCTTGGCGAGGGGCTGGGGGCGGAGGTCTGCGCGAAGCTGGAGTACCTCAACCCGGGCGGCTCGGTCAAGGACCGGATCGGGGTGGCGATGATCGACGCCGCCGAGGAGCAGGGGCTGATCGCACCGGGCCGCTCGGTGATCGTCGAGCCGACCAGCGGCAACACCGGGATCGCCCTGGCGATGGTCTGCGCCGCGCGCGGGTACGAGCTGATCCTCACCCTGCCCGAGGGGATGAGCCGCGAGCGCTCCAAGCTGCTGCGCGCCTATGGCGCCGAGGTGCGCGAAACGCCGTCCCTGGGAGGGATGACCGAGGCGGTCGAGCTGGCCGAGGCGATCTGCGAGCAGCGCAGGGGGTTCATGCCGCAGCAATTCTCCAACCCGGCCAACCCGGAGGCGCACCGGCGCACCACCGCCGAGGAGATCTGGCGCGACACCGACGGTGGGGTCGGCGCCTTCGTCGCCGGGGTCGGCACCGGGGGGACGATCACCGGCGTGGGGCGAATGCTGAAGGAGCGCGCGCCTGAGGCGCTGGTGGTCGCGGTCGAGCCCAAGGCCTCCCCGGTGCTCTCCGGCGGCCCGCCCGGGCCCCACAAGATCCAGGGGATCGGCGCCGGCTTCGTTCCCGCGGTGCTGGATCGCTCGGTGATCGACGAGACGATCGCGGTCTCCGACGAGGAGGCGCTGGAGACGGCGCGCCTCGCCGCTCAGCGCGAGGGAGTCCTCGCCGGGATCTCCGCCGGAGCCAACATCAAGGCGGCGCTGGAGGTCGCGGCGCGTCCGGAGCTGGCCGGCAAGCGGGTGGTCACGGTGGTCTGCGACTCGGGCGAGCGCTACGTGTCCCTACCCTTTTTCTTTCCATGAGACATAACCGCCGCTCCTCTGCTCCCATGAATGCCTAGAGAATCAGATATGGATAGGCATTCATTCCCGCGTCCGGGGGCGGCGGGGAACACCGTGAGAACTTGGAAGAGAGTCGTTAGGGAGGTCAGGGCCGACGTGGCGGCGGCGCGAGATCGAGATCCTGCCGCGCAGGGAGTGTCGACCTTCGAGATCCTCGCCGGCTGGGCGGGGGTCCAGGCTCTGCTGGCCCATCGCGTAGCGCATGCCCTCGCTCAGGCCGAGGTGCCGCTGGCGCCGCGGGCCATCGCCTACCTCAGCCGCGCCGTGACCGGGGTCGAGATCCACCCCGCGGCGAAGATCGGCGGCGAGTTCTTCATCGACCACGGCTCCGGGGTCGTGATCGGGGAGACCGCGGAGATCGGCGAGCGGGTCACTCTCTACCAGGGGGTGACCCTGGGCGGCACCGGCTTCCAGCGCGGCAAGCGACACCCGACCGTCGGCGACGACGTCACCCTCGGCGCCGGCGCCAAGCTGCTCGGCCCGATCGCGGTCGGCGACGGGGCCAAGGTCGGCGCCAACACCGTCGTAGTCGAGGACGTGGCGCCCGGCGCGACGGTCGTCGGCAACCCCGGCCATCAGGTCAGGGTCAACGGCAAGCGGGTCGAGGAGCCGGACGCGGCGGAGGGCTGAGCGGGGCCGGCCCCGCCGACCCCCTCTCTATTCTCGGAGGCGATGCTGCAGACCGAGGCGAACTCGCCGCCGGACGCCGAAAACGCTTCCCAGGGCGCCCCGACCGAACCCGGCGCCGACCGGGTCGAGCGGCTGCTGGCCGGCCTCAACGACCCCCAGCGCGAGGCCGCGCTCCACGCGGAGGGGCCGCTGCTGGTCATCGCCGGGGCGGGCTCGGGCAAGACCCGGGTGCTGACCCGTCGCATCGCCTACCTGCTGGCGACCGGCGCCGCCCGGCCGGGGGAGATCCTGGCGATCACCTTCACCAACAAGGCGGCAAACGAGATGCGCGAGCGGGTGGAGCAGCTGGTCGGGCGCTCGGCCCGGGCGATGTGGGTGACAACCTTCCACTCGGCCTGCGCACGGATGCTGCGTGCCGACGCCGAGCGGCTCGGCTACTCGCGCGGCTTCACGATCTATGACGAGTCGGACTCGCTGCGGATGCTGAAACGCTGCCTGGGCGAGCTGAAGGTCGACCCCAAGCGCTATCCGCCGCGCGCGATCCGCTCCCAGATCTCCGGCGCCAAGAACCAGCTGGTCGACGCCGCCGCCTACGCGGCGGCCCAGGGCAGCGCTTTCGAGGAAGTCGCCGCCGAGGCCTACGCGCTGTACGAGAAGCGGATGCTGGAGGCCAACGCGATGGACTTCGACGATCTCCTGGTCCGCACGGTCAACGCGCTGGAGCTGTTCGAGGAGGTGCGGGAGCGCTGGCGCCGCATCTTCCGCCACGTGCTCGTCGACGAGTACCAGGACACCAACCACGCCCAGTACCGGCTCTTGCAGCTCCTCGCCTCCGAGCACGGCAACCTGATGGTGGTGGGGGACGAGGACCAGTCGATCTACGGCTTTCGCCACGCCGACATCCGCAACATCCTCGACTTCGAGCAGGACTTCCCCGATGCCGCCGTGGTCAAGCTGGAGCAGAACTACCGCTCCACGCAGACGATCCTTTCCGCCGCCAACGCGGTGGTCGAGCGCAACCACCAGCGCCGGCCGAAGCGCCTCTGGACCGAAGTCGCAGGCGGCGAGCCGGTGCAGCTCTCCGAGCTGGCCGACGAGCACGAGGAGGCGCGCTGGGTGGCGGGGGAGATCGAGCGCCTCGCCGGCGAGGAGGGAGTGCGGCGCTCCGACGTCGCGGTCTTCTACCGGACCAATGCGATGAGCCGGGTGCTGGAGGACACCCTGGTCCGCTTCGAGCTGCCCTACCAGGTGATCGGCGGCACCAAGTTCTACGAGCGGGCGGAGATCAAGGACGCGGTCGCCTACCTCAGCCTGCTGGTCAACCCCTCCGACCAGGTGTCCTTCGCCCGGGTCGTCAACTCGCCGCGGCGGGGGATCGGTAACACCAGCCAGGGGCGGCTGGCCTCCCACGCCAACACCACCGGCCTGCCGATCTGGGCGCTCGCCGGGCGGGCCGAGGAGGTTCCAGGTCTGAGCGCCGCGGCGATCAAGGCCGTCGGCCGCTTCCACGAGACGATCGAGGGTCTGCGCGACCGGGCCGAGTCCGCTCCGGTCGCCGAGCTGCTTGAGGCGACGCTGCGCGAGACCGGCTACCTGGATGCGCTGGCGGCCGAGCGCACAGTCGAGGCCGAGGGGCGCGCCGAGAACCTCGAGGAGCTGATCGGCGTCGCCGCCGAGTTCGACCTCAATCGCGAGCGGGAGGGCGATGTGGAGGTGCCCCCACTGGAGGAGTTCCTGCAGCAGATCTCCCTCTACACCGATCAGGACGGCTTGCGCGAGGAGGAGTCGCTGATCACCCTGATGACGCTCCACAACGCCAAGGGCTTGGAGTACGACACGGTCTTCATCGTCGGCTGCGAGGACGGCGCCTTTCCCCACATGCGCGCCCTCGAAGAGGGGGGCGAGGAGGAGGAGCGGCGCCTCTGTTACGTCGGCATCACGCGGGCGCGGCAGCGCCTCTACATGACCTGGGCGCGCGAACGGCGGCTGTTCGGGCGCGCCGAGCGCAACCTGCCCTCCCGCTTCATCGACGAGCTGCCGGAGGAGCTGACCGAGCGCCAGGGAGGCGCCGGCGGTGGGGGCATGGCGTGGGCGCCGGCGGGCGCGGGGCCGGGCGCCGCCCCGATCGATCCCGGCCCGGCCCTGGAGCTGCAGACCGGCGACGACGTCGTCCACGCCAGCTTCGGCGACGGCGTCGTCACCGGCGTCGAGCCCGGGGGGATCGTCGTCGTGCGCTTCTCCGGCGATGGCGCCGAGCGCAAGCTGATGGCCGACTACGCGCCGATCCGGAAGCGGTAACCGCTTTGGCGGCGCGGGTCATCGACGGCAAGGCGGGCGCGGCGCGGATCCGCGAGCGGGTGGCACGCGAGGTCGCCGAGCTGCCCTCTCCACCCGGCCTTGCGACCATCCTCGTCGGCGACGATCCCGCCTCCGAGGTCTACGTGCGGATGAAGCGCGAGGACTCGGCCCAGGTCGGAATCGAGTCCTTCCACCACGAGCCGGGAGGCGACGTACCGGAAGAGGAGCTGGCCGGCCTGATCCGCTCCCTCAACGAGGACGAGCGGGTCCACGGCATCCTGCTCCAGCTTCCCCTACCGGACCACCTCGACCAGGACGCGCTGATCTCCCTGATCGACCCCGCCAAGGACGTCGACGGGCTCACTCCCGTCAACGCCGGACTTCTCACACAGGGACGCAGGGAGGCGAACGTCCCGTGTACCCCGGCCGGGGTGATGGAGCTGCTGCGCGAGACGGGGGCCGACCTCGAAGGCGCCCGCGCGGTCGTCCTCGGCCGCTCGATCCTGGTCGGCAAGCCTCTCGCCTCCCTGTTGCTCGCCGCCAACGCCACCGTCACCCATTGCCACTCCCGCACCCGTGACCTGGCGGCGGTCTGCCGCGAGGCCGACGTGCTGGTCGCCGCGGTCGGCTCGCCGCGCCTCGTCACCGCCGAGATGGTCCGCCCGGGGGCGATCGTGATCGACGTCGGCACCAACCGCGGCGATTCCGGCCTTCTCGGCGACGTCGACTTCGACGCGGTCAGCGAGGTCGCCGCCGCGATCACGCCGGTCCCAGGCGGCGTCGGGCCGATGACCCGGGCGATGTTGCTGGTCAACACCCTGGCCGCCGCCCGAGCGCGGTAGTTGCTTTCACATTTCCGCCCTATGGCGGGTGTAGGGTCGGGTCAACCCCTAGTCCCACCACGGAGGATATGTAGATGGAAGCTGACAAGCTGAGCACCGGGGAGAGGGTCGCGGCGATCTCCGCGGTCCTGCTCTTCATATTCATGTTCTTCACCTGGTTCGGAGTCGAAGTCTCTGGCGCAGGCGCCTTCTCCGGCAGCGTGCCGGGGGCCGGCGGCAGCGCCTGGGACGCCCTCGAATTCATCCCGGTCATCCTGGTCGTCGCGATCGCCGCCGCAATCGGCGCCGCGGTGCTCC
>DATMRN010000119.1:0-9619 GCA_035566275.1 Solirubrobacterales bacterium
CCACCGCCCGCTCGCAGGAGAGGTCGAACTCCTCCTTGGCGTAGTCGGGGTGGGCGTTGTACCAGCCGACGAAGGAGGTGGCGGCGTGGCTCCCGGGCAGGTCCTCGCCCGGGATCCCGAGCCGGCGGTCGGTCTCGCAGCCGACCGTGAAGACGATCGCGTGGTAGAGGCGCTCGAGGTCGGTGACCTCGACGTCGTGGCCGACCTTGACGTTGCCGAAGAAGCGGAAGCCCTCGCGCGCCGCGGTTTTCTCATAGACGCGGATCACCGACTTGATCTTCGGGTGGTCGGGCGCGACGCCGCCGCGGACCAGGCCGAAGGGGGTAGGGAGGCGGTCGAAGAGGTCGACCTGGGCGTGAACGTCCTCGCCTTTGAGGATGTGCTCGGCGGCGTAGAAGCCGGACGGGCCGGCGCCGACGATGGCGACGCGAAGCGGATTCTCGGGGGTCCCGATCTGGGTCATTGGACGCGGAAGGATAGGGAAAGCGGGCCGCGGCCTCAGCCGAGGGCGGGCGCCTCGGAGGCGACGCTAGCCGTGCCGTCGAGCGCGTCCAGCGCCCTGCGCACCGACATCGCCACGCAGGTGAAGATCGGGGTCTCGCGCTCGGTGTACTCGCTCGACTCGGTCGGGCGCAGCTCGCTGACCAGGTCGAGGAACATGCCCGGGTCGTCGCCCTCGAAGCAGACGACGAACTCCTGGTCGTCGAGGCCGAAGGAGTAGGTGGTGTTGATCGTGATCTCGGGGTAGCGGCGGCCGACCTCGATGTGGCTTTTCATGATCCGACCGCGCTCCTCCGGCGGCAGCCCGTACCAGCGGCGCTGCTTGACCATCGGGTAGAGGAAGAGGTACCTGCGGTCGGAGACGCAGATCTCGGGGCGCGCCTGCTCCTCGGAGTAGGGCGAGCGCTTGGTCATCGAGAGGAAGGAGTGCGGCGTCTCGGCCCATTTCGCCAGCCCGCTCTGGCCGAGCACGACGTGGAAGGTGTGGAGATCGTCGAGGTTGGGGCTCTGGCTGAGGACGAGGAGGTCGACGTCGCCTCGGGTGCCTATGGTTGAGTAGGCGCGCAGCGAGCGGTCGAGGGCGAAGTCCTCGCATGCCGCGAGAAACTCTTGCTTGTCCGTTGCTCGGAGCTCGGCGTCTCGACGGCGCCAGGCGGGGTCGATCTTGAAGAACGTGAACTTGGCGAAAGTGCGGTCGGCCATAGGGCTGAAGATAGCGATCGTTGCTCTGGTGGTCGGGGCGGGACTTGGGTGGGGGGTTCCGCTTAACTTTTTCGATGGGGCGTTTGCGGCTGGCCGCGATTCTGCCGCCGAAAAAGTGCAAGACGCTCCACCCCCCACCCAAGTCCCGCACTCGATCGTGACTCTTGCTCTCCTGCCCAGGGGGACCGGGGTGAAGCAGCTTGCGAGGGTTCATGGCATCGCGCCGGGACTTCTCAGCGCTGGGCTTGGCCAGGTTCCAGCGGCGCAGACATATCTGGACATCACGCAGGGGAACCGGGTGTTCGATTCGCTCTACAGCTCTGCGCTTCCGAGTTCCAAGCGGGAGTGCTCACCCGGATGGTGGAGAGCTGTTGTGAATCGGGCGGAATCGGCTCCCGCCGGAATCGTTTCGGGCCTGTTGGCCTCGACCCTGGATGCGGCAGGCGTTGGGACGCGGGTGGGGGGTGGAGCGTCTTGCACTTTTTCGGCAATTCATTCGCGGTCAGCCGACCACGTCCCACCGAAAAAGTTAAGCGGAACCCCCCACCCGCGTCCCCCCAAGACCGTTGCAGTTCGGAGTTCGACCTTGCAGCAGCTCCCATCGCTAGTCAGAGGCCTGCGCAGGGACGATCTCTTGATCGCTATCGAGAAGCCGCCGCCGGCGAAGAACGGGGCGCTGGCGATCGGGATCGCGGGGCGGGGGTTTGACGGGGACCTGACCTCGGACAGCACTCGGTTGGACGGGTACGTGCTCTCGACCGACGTTGCTCCGACGATCCTGCGGCGCCTCGGCGTTGCCATCCCTTCGCAGATGTCGGGACAGCCGATTCGCGCTGAAGGGTCGGTCGATGCCGATGCGGTGGCCTCGCTGGGAGACCGGCTGGCGACGATCTCCGAACGGCGGGGGCCGGTGATCGGGGCCAGCCTCGCTGTCTGGCTGATTGCCCTCGGGCTGGCGATCGCCGTGACTCGGGGCCGGGCCGCGCGGTTGGGCATTCGCCTCGTTGGGCTCGGCGTCATCTACTTGCCGTTGCTGCTGCTCGGCGGTGCGGCGTTGGAGCCGAGCCAGACTGCTGAACAGCTGTTGGTGATGTTCGGGGCGCCACTGTTTGCCGCGCTGACGCTGGTGGTATTTGGCGATTACCGAGCACTCGCGGTGGCCTCCGGGCTGACCGTTCTCGCCTGCACGGTAGACGTCATCGCCGGCTCGCCTCTCACCTCGCTCTCGCTGCTGGGCCCCAACCCGGGGCTTGGGGTTCGGTTCTATGGAATCGGGAACGAGCTGGAGGCGTTGCTGGCGGTGTTGATCGTCGCGGGGACCGGGGCGGGGCTGAGCGGGTTCGCGCCCCGGCTCTCGCCCCGGGGCTGCGCCGTTGCGTTCCTCGCCGTCGGCCTGCCCCTTACCGCCGTCTTCGCGGCTGGGCAGTTCGGCGCCGACGTGGGGGCGGCGATCGTCTTCCCGGTCGGAGTGGCGGTGGCCGCCGCGGCGATCGCCGCCCGCCGCCGGCGCACGGCGCTGCTCGTCGTCGCGTCGCCGTTCGTCGCCGTGGCTCTGCTGGCGCTCGCCGATCTCGTCTCCGGCGCCAACGCGCACTTCACCCGCTCGATCCTCGACGCCGGCGGCTTCAGCGACCTCGCCCAGATCGCCCAGCGCCGCCTCCAGCTCTCCGCCCACAGCTTCATCCGCCCGATCGTCTTCGTCTTCATGCCGCTGATCGTGGCTCTCGCTGTCCTCGCCGTCGCCCGCCGCGATCGGCTCGGCGCCTGGTTGCGGGGCATACCGGCGATGCGCGCCGGGTTGATCGGGGCGCTCGCGACGACCGCGGTGGGCACTCTCGCCAACGACTCGGGAGCCCTCCTGCTGGAGATCGGCGCCGCCTACCTGCTGGTCTTCGCGGGATACGCCTGGGCCGAAAGCTCGCGACCGGGAGAGACCCACACGATCAACTACCCTTAACACTTCGTGCGAATCGCTCTCGTCTCGCCATATTCCTGGACGTACCAGGGCGGCGTGAACCGGCATGTGGAGGCGCTTGCCGAGGAGTTCCTCGGCCGTGGCCACCACGTCCGCGTGCTTGCCCCCTTCGACCCCCCGGGCCGGCTCAGCCGCATGACCCACCGGGCGCACGCCGAGCCGCGCGAGGCGCCCGACTATTTCATTCCCCTCGGCCGCTCGATCGGGATCGCCTCCAACGGCGCGATCTCCAACCTCGCTCCCTTCCCGGCCGGGGGTGTGGTGGCGCCTCGCCGCGAGGTTCGCCAGGGCGACTTCGACGTGATCCACGTCCACGAGCCGGTGGTGCCACTGGTGGGCTGGAACGCGACGCTCGGCGCCCGTACGCCGGTGGTTGGGACCTTCCACGCCTACTCGACCAAGGCGCTCCCCAACCACATCGCCTCCGCGCTCGGCGCCCGCCGGGTCTTCAACCGCCTCTCGGCCCGGATCGCCGTCTCCGAGGCGGCAGCCTGGACCGGTCGCCGCTGGTACGGCGGCAACTACGAGATCGTTCCCAACGGCGTCGACCTCGAGGGGACTCCGTCCGGCCCCAAGCCGGTCGCGGGCGAGCTGCGGGTGCTGTTCGTCGGTCGCCCGGAGGAGCGCAAGGGGCTGCCGGTCCTGCTGACCGCGTTCGGCGCCCTGGTCGAGCACGTCCCCTGCCGCCTCACCGTGATCGGCGCCGAGCGCGAGGACGTGCTCCGCTACCTCGCCGACCCCGAGCTGATGCGCTGGATCGACGTCCCCGGGCGGGTCTCGGGCGAGGCTCTGTGGCGCTCGCTGCACGCGGCCGACGTGCTCTGCGCGCCGTCGCTCTCGGGCGAGAGCTTCGGCATGGTCCTGACCGAGGCCTTCGCCGCAGGGACGCCGGTGATCGCCTCCGCGATCGCCGGCTACAGCGACGTCGTCACCGACGGTGTCGACGGGGTCCTTGTCCCGCCTGCCGATCCCCAGCGTCTCGCCGAGGAGCTGCAACGCGTCCACCACGAGCCCGAGCGCCTGCGGGAGATGGGCGAAGCGGCGCGGCGGAGTGCCCAGCGCTACGCCTGGCCGCGGGTGGCCGACCGGGTCACAGAGGTCTACGAGAGGGCGATCGAGATGCCCGAGCCCGCCGGCGCGGCCCAGCGCGCCGCGCGCTGGGCCGGCATTCAGCCTGCCGACGGCGGGCCGCGCCGCCGCCCGCGGCGCCTGCCCTCGCTCGATCCCGCGCCGGTGCAGCGCGGCAGCCGTCGCCGCCGTGTGGCGCGCCGTGTCGGGCTGGGTGTGGCCGGGACGCTCGGGATCGGGCTGACCGCTCTGGCGGCGCAGAAGATCGGCGTCGACAGCGTGGTCGAAAGCATCGTCCGCTCCAACCTCACCTTGGTGCTGGTCGCCTGCGGGCTGATGGCGCTCTCGCTCTTCTTCCGCGCCGCCTCTTGGTACTGGATCGTGCGGGCGGCGCTGCCCAACCGCCAGGTCCGTCGCCGCGACGTCACCGCGGCGACGATGATCGGCGTGCTGATGTCGGCGACGCTGCCGGCCCGCCTCGGCGAGCCGGCGCGCGCGATGTCGCTGGCCCGCCGCACCGGGCGGATGCGGGAGACGTTCCCGGTCCTGCTCGGGACGGTGGTCTCCCAGACCGTGCTCAACCTGGTGGCGCTGGTCATGCTCGGCGTGATCATCGTCTCGAGCACGCCGCTCTTCCATTCCAGTACCCAGAAGCTTTTCGCCTTCAGCTTCGTGCCGTTGCTGCTGCTCGTCGTCGTGCTCTTCGCCCCGGCGCTGATGCGCCGCAACGGCAACGGTCGCCTAGCCCGTGTCGGCGCTGCGCTGCACGGGGCGCTGGTCCAGGTGCGGGCGGGGCTCGCCATCTTCCGCGAGCCGCGCCGTGGCATCGCCGCCTCGGTCGCCCAGCTCGGCGCCTGGGCGATCCAGCTCACCGCCTGCTGGGCTCTCCTCTACGCGCTCGGCCTCAACGGCCAGGCCGGCATAGGCGCCGCCGCCGCGGTCCTCTTCGCGGTCAACGTAACCGCAGTCGTGCCGGCGACCCCGTCGAACATCGGCGTCTTCCAGCTGGCGGTGATCAGCGTCCTGCACAGCGGCTTCGGAATAGGCACCGCCGACGCCCTCGCCTACGGCGTCATCCTCCAGGCGGTCGAGATCGCCACAGCAGTGATGCTCGGCCTGCCCGCTCTGGTCCGCGAGGGCCTAACCTGGAGCGACCTGAGAGTCCAAACTCTCTCAGCCGCCCCAGTTCGCCTCAAGCCCCACCCTTCTTCGCAGCGCGACACCGGCGAGCGCATCGGCGTCTGACTAGCTGCTGACCGCTTCCACCGGCTCGCCCTCGGGTGGGAGTTCGCCGCCGCGATCGGTGCCGGCGATCAATTCGTCGGGGGCCTTGTCCTCGGGGATGAAGCCGGACTTCATGCCGAAGTAGACGGCCTGGGGATGGTGGGCGACGATCGCGACCGTCGACTGCTCGGGCATCACGGCGTAGCCGCCCGAGAGGGTCATGCCGATCTCTTCCAGGTCGAGCAGGCGCCAGACCTTCTCGTGCTCGGACTGGTCCGGGCAGGCCGGGTAGCCCCAGGAATAGCGGCGGCCCTGGTCCAGGTCGATGCCCAGCTCGCGCCGCGCGTCGGCGTGCAGCCACTCGGCCAGTCCCTCGGCGGACTGGACCCCGAGGCCGTGCACGAAGAGCTGCTCGGCGAACTCGCCCTCGCGCTCCAGGCGCTCGATCAGCTCGGTCACCTCGGGCCCGACGGTGACTCCCTGCAGGGCGACGACGTCGCGCTCGCCGGAATCGATCGGCCGGAAGAAGTCGGCGAGGCAGATGCGGTCGTGCTTGGGCTGGCGCGGGAAGACGAGGCGCTCCAGCTCGCGCTCGGGGTCCTCGGGGTCGAAGACGACCAGCTCGTTGCCGTCGGCGTTGCAGGGAAAGTAACCGAGCCGCACCCGGGGATTGAGGTAGTCCTGCTCGCGCCACATCCGCTCCAGCCGCGGCGCGAAGCCCTCCTCCTCGCCGGTTCCCTCGACCAGCTCGCGCCAGGCCTCGCCCTTGACCCCGCGCCCACCCCAGTGCAGCTTGAAGAGGACGTGGCGGTCGAGGTAGGGAAAGACCTCGTCGAGGTCGACCGGGACCTCGCGCACGCCCCAGAAGGGCGGCTCGGGGATCGGCGTGTCGGTGCGGGCGGCCGAGCGGACGCTGTCGTCCGTGGTCGGCGGCGAGTCGTCGACCACGACCGGCTTCTCGCGCAGCTGCTTGGCCTCGGCGTGGATCCGCTCGACCAGCGCCTCGCGCGCCGGCTCGTCGATCAGGGCGTCCATCGTGTCGAGGCCCTGGAAAGCGTCCTTGCAGTAGAAGACGCCCGGCTCGTAGACCTCGTCGGACTCCTTGCCCTTCGGATAGAGGGTGCGGCGGCCGAAGTCGCGGTTGATCGCGGCGCCGCCGATCAGCACCGGGAACTCGAGGCCGCGCTGGTGCAGCTCCTGGATGCAGGCGGGCATCTGCTTCGAGGTGGAGACGAGCAGGGCGGAGAGGCCGATCGCGTCGGCCTCGTTCTCGACCGCGGCCTCGATGATCGTGTCGACGGGGACCTGCTTGCCTAGGTCGATCACGGTGTAGCCGTTGTTGGTGAGGATCGTGTTGACCAGCGACTTGCCGATGTCGTGGACGTCGCCGAAGACGGTCGCGATCACCACCTTGCCCTTGGTGTGCCCGTCGATGCGGTCGAGGTAGTTCTCGAGCTGGGCGACCGCGCGCTTCATCACTTCGGCCGACTGCAGGACGAAGGGCAGGATCAGCTCTCCGGCGCCGAACTTGTCGCCGACCTCCTTCATCGCCGGCAGCAGCACCTCGTTCAGGGTCGGGACGGCGCCGATCTTCTCGACCGAGCGGTCGATCCAATCCTCGACCCCGTCCTTCTTGCGGCGCAGGATGTGCCAGTGCAGGGCCTCCTCGGGCTCCATGCCCTCGGTCGGGTCGGCGGCCTCGTCTGCCTCCTCCTCGCCCTTCGACTCGAAGTGGGCGATGAAGCGCTCCAGCGCGTCCTCTCGCCGGTTGAAGACGAGGTCGTCGGTCAGCTCGCGCTCCTCGTCGGGGATCTCGCTGTACGGCGTGATGTGGTTGGGGTTGACCATCGCCAGGTCGAGCCCGGCCTCCACGCAGTGGTGGAGGAAGACCGAGTTGAGGACGGCGCGCGGGCGCGGCGAGAGGCCGAAGGAGACGTTGGAGACGCCGAGCGAGGTCTTCACCCCGGGGATCTCGGCCTTGATCCGGCGGATCCCCTCGATCGTCTCGACAGCCGAGGGCTTCCACTCCGCCTCGCCGGTGGTCAGGGTGAAGGTGAGCGCGTCGAAGATCAGCGCCTCGGGGTCGAGGCCATGCTCGCCGCAGGCGATGTCGCGGAGTCGCTTCGCGATCTCCACCTTGCGCTCGGCGGTCTTCGCCATCCCGACCTCGTCGATGGTCAGCGCGATCAGCGCGGCGCCGTGCGCCTTGGCCAGCGGCGCGACGACGTCGGCCTTGTCGCGGCCGGCCTCGAGGTTGATCGAGTTGACGATCGCCCGTCCGGGGATCTGCTCCAGCGCGGCGCGGATCACCTCCGGCTCGGTCGAGTCGACCTGGATCGGCGCCGGCTGGGTCAGGGAGATCCGCTTGACGACGGCCGCCATCTGCTCGTCCTCGTCGGAGCGCTCGGTCAACGCCACGCAGACGTCGAGCACATGGGCGCCGCCGTTGACCTGGTCCTCGGCGACCTGGACGAGGCCGTCGTAGTCGTCGGCGAGCAGCAGCTCCTTCGCCTTGCGCGAGCCCTGCGAGTTGACGCGCTCTCCCACCAGGGTCGGGCGCGGCTCCTGGACCAGCGGCGTGGAGATCATCATCGAGGAGACCTCGATCGGGCCCGGCGCCGGGCGCTCGCCGGGGACACGGCCGTCGACCCTCTCCCGGATCGCGGCGATGTGCTCGGGCGTGGTGCCGCAGCAGCCGCCGACGATGCCGACGCCATAGCGCTCGACGAACTCGCCCAGGGTCGCGGCCAGCGGCTCGGGCTTCTCGGGGAAGATCGTCTCGCCGTCGGGGCCCTGCAGCGGCAGGCCGGCGTTGGGGATGCAATGGACCGGCAACGGGCTGGTCTCGCCCAGGAAGCGGATCGCGTCGCGCATGTCCTCGGGCCCGGTCGAGCAGTTGAGCCCGACCACGTCGACGTCGAGCGCGGTCAGCGTCGTCAGCACCGCCCGGATGTCGGTGCCGAGCAGCATCTTGCCGCCCTGGGGGAGGAGGGAGACGCTGGCCTGGATCGGCAGCGTGCGGCCCGTCTTGGCGAACGCCTCGCGGGCGCCGAAGATCGCCGCCTTCACCTCGAGGATGTCCTGCGCCGTCTCGACGATGATCAGGTCGGCGCCGCCTTGCACCAGGCCGGTCGCCTGTTCGGCGAATACCTCGGCCAGCTTGGCGAAGGAGATGTCGCCGAGGGTCGGGTCGGTGGAGGCGGGCAGGAACCCGGTCGGCCCGATCGAGCCGGCCACGAAGCGCTCCACGCCCGCCGCCCTGCGGGCGATTTCGGCCGCCTTCGTGTTGATCTCGAGCGTGTGCTCGCCCAGCCCCCACTCTTCGAGCTTCAGCCGCGAGCCCTGGAAGGTGTCGGTCTCGACCACCTCGGCGCCGGCGTCGAGCATCGAGGCGTGGACACCCTCGATCACGTCGGGACGGTTCAGCACCAGCGCCTCATGGCACTTGCCCGCCAGCCCGCCGTAGTCCTCCTGCGTCAGGTCGAACTGCTCCAGGGTCGCGCCCATGCCGCCGTCGAAGACGACGACGCGCTCCCGCGTTGCGGCTAGGAAATCACGACCTGCCATTGGTTTAAGCCTGTCACCTCCATCGACCCCGGCTGTAGCACCTCGCCTCGATCCGGAGATCTTGGCCGGTTGCTGCGGTGTCTGTGGGCCGGGCCCCTCGACCGCTCTTGATGGTCGATGAAAGGTAGCGGACTAGCCGCGCAAGCCCAAACGGCGCTTGATGTCGCGCGCGTTGAACGCCTGGGCGATCCGCCCCACCAGGCCGCGGCGCGCCCTGGTGTAGGGGTACCAGGTCGGCTCGCGCCTGCCGCCGAAGCGGGTGATCACGACCGACTCGGTGCGGCAGTACTTCTTGATCCCCGGTTCGCCGTGGCGGTAGCCGATTCCCGACTCCTTCCAGCCGCCCATCGGCACGTCGGAGGCGAGGTAGTTGACGAGCACGTCGTTGACGTTGACGGCGCCGCACTCGACCCTCCGCGCGACCCGCTCGGCCCGCTCCTTCTCGCCGAAGACCGAGCCCGAGAGCCCGTAGCGGCTGTCGTTGGCCAGCCGCAGCGCCTCCTCGGCGTCGCGCGCCCTCATCACCCCGACCACCGGGCCGAAGGTCTCCTCGCGCATCACCTTCATCGAGTGGTCGACGTC
>DATMRN010000120.1:0-6086 GCA_035566275.1 Solirubrobacterales bacterium
AGGAGCAGGGTGCCGATATCGCCCGGCTGACCGGGACGACGCAGAACGACATCATCAAGGAGTACCTCTCGCGCGGCACCTACGCCTTCCCCCCCGAGCCCTCGATGCGGCTGATCGCCGACATGGTCGCCTTCACCGTCAACGAGGCGCCGAGCTGGAATCCGACCAACATCTGCAGCTACCACCTGCAGGAGGCCGGGGCGACGCCGGTGCAGGAGATCGCCTACGCGCTCTGCACCGGGATCGCGGTGCTCGACGAGGTGAAGGCGCGCGGACAGGTCGCCGACGCCGACTTCCCCAAGGTCTTCGGCCGCATCTCCTTCTTCGTCAACGCCGGCATCCGGCTGGTCGAGGAGATCGCCAAGCTGCGGGCGATGGGCCGGCTCTGGAACGAGATCGGCCGCCGGCGCTATGAGGTATCCGACGAGAAGATGCTGCGCTTCCGCTACGGCGTCCAGGTCAACAGCCTCGGGCTGACCGAGGCGCAGCCGGAGAACAACATCCAGCGGATCGTGCTGGAGGCGCTGGCCGTCACCCTCAGCCGCGACGCCCGCGCCCGCGCGATCCAGCTCCCCGCCTGGAACGAGGCGATGGGCCTCCCCCGCCCCTGGGACCAGCAGTGGAGCCTGCGGATCCAGCAGGTGCTGGCCAACGAGACCGACCTGCTCGAGTACCCCGACATCTTCGAGGGCTCGAAGGTGATGGGCGGGCTGGTTGAGGAGCTGACCGAGGGCGCCCGGGCCGAGATGGCCGTGGTCGAGGAGCACGGCGGCGCGGTCGAGGCCGTCCCCTATATGAAGGCCCGCTTGGTCGAGTCCCACCGCGAGCGGGTGGGACGGATCGAGAGCGGCGAGCAGAAGGTGATCGGGCAGAACGTCTACACGGAGAGCGAGGGCTCGCCGCTGACCGCCGGCGCCGACGGCGGCATCCTCACCCCCGACCCGGAGGTCGAGCGCGAGCGGATCGAGGCGCTGGAGCGCTGGAAGGCCGAGCGCGACGGGAGCGCGGTGCGGGCGGCGCTCGACGAGCTGGCCCGCGTGGCCGGCGAGGAGAGCGAGAACGTGATGCCAGCAACCATTGCCGCCGCCGTGGCCGGCGCCACCACCGGCGAGTGGGCCGAAGTGCTGCGCGAGGCGTTCGGCGCCTACCGTGCCCCGACCGGGGTCGACGGCGCCGCGCCGCCCGCCGACCGCGACCAGCTCGCCGGGATCCGCGCCCGGGTCGACGAGGTCTCCGAGCGGATCGGGCACCGGATCAAGATCCTGGTCGGCAAGCCCGGCCTCGACGGCCATTCCAACGGCTCCGAGCAGATCGCCCTGCGCGCCCGCGACGTCGGCATGGAGGTGATCTACCAGGGGATCCGCCTTACCCCGGCCGAGATCGCCGAGTCCGCCCTGCAGGAGGACGTCGACGTGGTCGGCCTCTCGATCCTCTCCGGCTCCCACCTGGAGCTGATCCCCGAAGTGGTGCGCATGCTGCGCGACGAGGGCGTCGACGTGCCCGTGGTGGTCGGCGGCATCATCCCGGTCGCCGACGCCGAGCGCCTGCGAGAGGCCGGCGTCGACGGCGTCTACACGCCCAAGGACTTCGACATCAACCGGATCATGGGCGAGATCGTCGAGCTGGTCGCCCAGCGATCCGCCGCCATCGCCGCCGGCCGGCGTTAGCTTCGCGTATCGGCCTTCGTCAGTCTCCGGCGACGTCTCGCCGCAGGAAGACGAGGCTGGCCGCCGCCAGGGCGGGCAGCGCGTAGAGGGCGCAGACCCAGGCGGCACGGAGGATGGGCGCCCAATCGACCGGCGTGCGCAGCAGGCCCTGCCAGGCGTTGTACTGCGTGCTCAGCAGGTAGGGATGCAGCCCTTCGAGGCCGGGCAGGATGCCGACCAGCTGCACGAGCAGCGAGAACATCAACGTGCCGACGATCGCCGCGCCGCTGTTGCGGAAGACCGTGGACAGCAACAGCCCGATGCAGGCGATCGCGGCGATCGGGATCAGGTAGACCAGCAGGCTCGCGCCCACCAGCCCCAGCCCGCTGATCGCGGAGATCCGGGTGCCGGAGAGGCTCACCAGCGGGTTGAAGCCGGACGCCAGGATCCCGGCGACGAGGGCCACCGCGCCGGTCACGGCGATCGCCAGGACCGCGTAGCTGAGCGTCGCCAGGGCCTTCCCGGCGAAGACCTGCTGACGCTCGACCGAGCGGGTGAGGATCCCCTTCAGCGTGTCGTTGCGGTCCTCGGCGGCGACGATGTCGCCCGCGACCAGGGCCGTGATCAGCGGGAACATCCAGACCGAGCCGAACAGCAGCAGGACCAGCGGTATGGCGAGGCCGGTGTCGTGGACGTAGCGTCCGAAGGCGACGTCGTTCGGCCCCCCGCCCCTGGTGACAAGGGCGACGACGAAGATGAGCGGCACCACCGCAGCGGCGCCCAGGCCGAGGTAGGTGCGCTTCTGCGAGCGCAGCTTGCGCAGCTCCCAGCGATAGACGGTGAGCACGCCGGGCTTCACGCGGCCTCCTCGACGACCTCGGGCGGTGACTCGGCCCCCGCGGCGTCCTTGCCCTCGGTCAACTGGAAGAAGAGGTCCTCGAGCGTCGCGTGGCGGGGAATCAGCTCGAGCACCGGGGCGCCCGACTCCGCCAGGGCCAGCGAAAGGCCGGCGACGGCAGCCTCGCTCGCCGCCCTGAAGGTCAGCCCCTCGCCGGGCGCGCCGTCGACGTCCTCGATCCCGGACTGGGCGGCGCCGACCTGGCGCGCCCTCTCGTCGTCCGTCGTCCGCAGGCGGTAGCTGCTGCCGGCCTGGCGCCGCAGCTCCGCCAGCGACCCCTGGTAGGCGACGCGCCCCTCCCGGACGATCGCCACGCGGTTGCAGAGTTCTTCGACCTCGGCGAGCAGGTGGCTGGAGAGCAGGACTGTGATCCCCTGGCCGGAGAGGTCGCGGATCAGGTTGCGCATGTCGCGCATGCCGCCGGGGTCCAGGCCGGTCGCCGGCTCGTCGAGCAGGAGCAGCTTCGGCCTGCGCAGCAGCGCCGCGGCGAGGCCGAGACGCTGGCGCATCCCGTGCGAGTAGCCGCCGACCCTGTCCTTGGCGCGGTCGCTCAACCCGACGATCTCCAGCGCCTCCTCGATCCGAGCGCGCGAGCCGTCGCCGTCCAGCGCGGCGAGCAGCTCGAGGTTGGTGCGGCCGTTCAGGTACGGGTAGAAGGAGGGCGCTTCGACGAACCCCGAGACGCCGTCCAGGGCGGCGACGCTCTCCTGCGGGTCGCGGCCGAACAGCCGCACCGAGCCGGCGGTGGGGCGGATCAAGCCGAGCATCATCCGCAGCGAGGTGGTCTTGCCGGCGCCGTTGGGGCCGAGATAGCCGAAGACGTCTCCGGGCTCGACCGCTAGGTCGACGTCGTCGACCGCGACCAGCTCGCCGTAGCGCTTGACCAGGCCCCGAACCTCGATCGGCGGCGCGTCCGGCACGTCTCAGAGGCCCCGCGCCGCCGCCTCGACTGTCGCGGCTGGGGCGGAGCCGGCCACGACATAGTCGACGCCGCCCCGGTTGAAGCGAAGCACGGTTCCCAGCGCGGTTTCCAGCACTTCGGCCTTGGTCCCGTTGATCGAGACCGTCGGCAGGCTGAGGCCGCCTGATTCGGCGGCGTCGGGGCTCGCGGGGGACTTGATTACCACGATGCTGTCGAGACCATGCCCCTGGGTGGTGACCGAGGCGTCGCTCCCTTTCGCGCCGGGTGAAGCCTGCGCGCCGGGCGAGGAGACGTTGACCACCTTCGTCCCAGGCGGGGGTGAGATTTCGAAGACCGAGGCAGGCACCGCTTCGAAGGACACTTCGGTCGCCTCGAGCTGCAGCACGGGCGAGCTGTCGCCCTTGGCGTAGACCGCCGCCCGCAGCGGGGTGCCGTGGACCGCGTCCCAGGCGATCTCAGCCCCTCCCAGCAGACCGCCGTTGCTCTGCGGCTCGATCCGCACCGTGTAGGTCGGCTGCCCGGCGACGTCGGAGGGCGTCGCGCCGCTCAGCGTGGCGTGCGCGCCGAGGTGGGCGATCGCCTGTTCGATCTGTTCCAGGGTCGGTGGCTGGTGGCTGTCCGACCCGCCGGAGCTGCCGTTGCCGTTGGGAAGCGCGCCCCGGTAGACCGTGCCGGAGCTGCCGTCGTAGATTTCGAAGCGCCCTTCGTCGATCAGGACCTGGCTGTCCCCGCCGCCGCCTTCGGCCTGCAGCTCGAGACGCAGCTTGCCTTCGGGCGAGGCCCAGAGGCGCCCCGAGGCTCCACTCAGAAGCGGGTCGGAGCCCTGAATGCTGGAGGCGGCGATCAGGTGGTTGGTGAACTGAATGCGAGCGCTGACACCCGGGACGCTCGGAGCGGTGAGGGCGTCATGAACGGCGACGGGCAAGGGCTCGGGGGCCGGCTTGGGCCCGTCTCCGGCGGTCGCCATCGCCACGGCGGTCGTACCGATCGCAGCAGCGAGGACGGCGGCGCACAGCGTCAGGAGCCTGAGAGTGGATATGCGGCGAAGGAATCTCATCACGACCTCCATCGGCAATCAGAGAGCAGGATAGGCCGCTTCTCTGAAGATACTCTGACCGCGCCGGCTGCCGCCCCGGGGAGCGCCGAGCGCCCAACGGCGCGACAATAGAAGCGATGAGCGAGCTGAACGGCGACCGCTCGGCCTGGCTGCGGTGCTATCGCTGCTGGTCGCAGAGCCTCGAGATCCAGATCCACTACGACGCGATCCGCCGCATCGATCCCGGCAGCGGCATCCCCACCGAGGGCGTCGACGAAGTGCAGGAGTCGGTCGTGCAGTGCCTCGACTGCATGCACGACCAGCCCCACCTCACCTTCCAGGGCGACCGCGTCGTGCCGATCGAGGATCGCTGGGAACGGATGGTGGCCGGCACGCCCTGGGTCGCCTCCTGCACGGTCACCGTCGACCAGGACCGAGTCGAGACCTGCTCCGGCCCGGAGGCGATCGAGTTCCTCACCTACGGCGCCTTCGGCGACGCCGGCGTCCGCGAGTTCTTCACCCACGTCCGCTTCCACAAGCACGACGAGGAGCAGATCGTCGTCCACCTGCTGGTCGAGCTCTACGCCCGCTCCGCCGAGGAGGCGACCGAGGTCCTCGAAGCGGCCGCCCAGGGCCAGCTCGAGATCACCTCCCTGGCGGAGGAGTCCCGCCCTCCGGCTCACGCCTCAGACGAAGCGCACTGAGCTCCTCTCTGAACGTTGCCGGGTCAAGTCGCATGCGTGGGCTACCGATACAACCAATTTCGCCCTATTGAGGCCCGTTGAGACCCCCGCCCACAAGCTCACGAAGAAGCCGCCCATGGCCGGTCTGCGTCGTCGTTCTGGCGCTGGCGCTGGGATTGCCGATCGTCGTTCAAGCCGCGCAGTTCACCGACTACAGAACCCTGCTGATCGGCCATACGGCCATTTCCCAGGAGACACCCGCTAATCGAGACAGCTCCAATCCCTCCATCTCCCTGGACGGCAACTACATCGGCTATGTCTCGGGCGGCACAAACCGGGCAGCGAGCGAGGTTTACCTGCGGGACATCGCTCGGAGCCGCACGCAACTGATCTCACGCTCCTCCAGTGGCGCGCCGGCCAACGGGGAAAGCTCGGAACCGGTTGTCTCCGGTGCGGGCTGGAACGCCGCGTTCACTTCCAAAGCCGGCAACCTGGGCGGCTTGGGGGGAGAGTCGAACGTGTACTTGCGTCTTTCCCGCAGGGGAGAAACGATCCTCGTGTCTCGCGCCTCCGGAAAATCCGGAGCCAAGGGCAACGGAGACAGCTTCTCTCCTTCGATGTCTTCTGACGGCGAAGAGATCGTCTTCGCTTCGACGGCGACCAATCTGGCGCCGGGCGCAAAAGGCGGCGTGACCAACATCTACATGAGAGATCTGCGGACCAACAGGACGACGCTGATCTCGAGCTCCGGCCCTTCCGGCCCGGCGGCCAACGGCGATTCGACGCACCCGCAGATCTCATCCACCGGCAACGCCGTGGTCTTCGAGTCGATAGCCACCAACCTCAGCCCTCTGGCCGCCGACGGCGAATCGCAGATCTACGAGCGCAAGCTGGCCAATGG
>DATMRN010000121.1:0-10671 GCA_035566275.1 Solirubrobacterales bacterium
GGGCGCCCCCAGAAGGGGGCTTCACAACCATCAAGCAGATCCTCACCCCCATCCGCCATCGCCGACCACACGTCCCCTTCGCTGGACCAACCATTCTCCTCGCACCACCACGCGGGGAACGAAAAGGCGAAGTCCAATCCAATAACCGTGCTGGGTTCGGCCTCACCAAGCTCAAGAAGCTTCGCGATGAGCTCACCGCGGTCGAGCCCGTTTCTCAGCTCAGTCAGCTTGCCGTCGCGGACCTCTGCTCGCCAGAGAGACTCCTTTGGCCCTTTGGCCTTGCCGGACCAGTCGACAGCGATGATTTGCACGGGACGATGGTCGCAGTTCTTGTGCAGCCGCATCGGCGTAGTCGGTCGTCGCGCGATGCAGCACTGCGCCCACATTGGGGTCGTAAAGCAAGCTGGTCCGCAACGTGCGATCTGGTGCAATGGCTAGCATCGTTTCCGTGAGTCTCCGAGTACAGAGCACCGAACTTCTGAGCGGCTGTCACCACGTCAGCGATCCGTTTTGGGACGGCGACCTAACGCTGTGGGAGCTTCAGATCCTCGACGGCGACGAGAGCGCCGAGCAGCTAGTCGTCGTGCCGCGCGGGAATGCGTTCATTGCTGCCAAGAAAGTGGCGGGCTATGTCGAGACTCGATTCTCCTCACTGAGCGACCTGCAGGGGAGAGCACGAAGTGCAGGCCCTGGTCTCCGGCCAACAGTCACTCTCCCGATCGAGCCCGGCAGCATCTAGCGCTTCTCGCGCGGAGCGAAAGCTGCGCCGAGTGGGCCGCCTGCTGCCCCCCATGGGTCACGACGGCTGCGCCGACCCCGGTCGCGACAAGAGCATCGCTCCCGCGCTCGCCGCCCGATCCTAGACGCCCAGGCGCCACGACAGCCTGACTCACCGGCAACCCGCTGCTCTATGCGTTCGCAGAGGACTGCGAGGCTCTGTCGCCGATCCTAGCCGCCGTCGCGTGACACTCGATGAAGCGGTGGACGGCCGATGCTCGCTGCCCATACCAGCCCGCGGCTACGCGCCCTCCAGGGCGTTACGCGAGTAGTTGCGGGGCAACCGCGTCGACGATCAGGTCAACACCAGCCGCAATCGAGACAGCGCGAACGAGCAACGTCGGATCCGGCAGTACCGTGATGTCCGCCGCGATGCTGACGCCACCCACAGCCGCCTTGAACACCCGCCGCAACACGCGCGCGACCCGCAAGCGCTGACTCGGTGGCGCACCCGGCTCGACGCCCGGCAGCTCCTGTTTGATCACAATGATCAGCGGCGGTACTTGATCGACGTCCGGCCGTTCAGCTCTTATCTGAGCGGGGAGCTCGAGCAGAACCCTCTCGGCCAACCCGCGATCCCCTCCAAGCGCCTCCGTCAGCACCTCCAGCTCCTGTTCCAAAACGCCGTCGAGGCTGGTGTCTTGCGGTGCGGCGGAGGGCGATGCCCCGAGGGCGTTCCAAAAGTCTTCATCCCCAGCCCATTGGCTCAGCAGGTTGCGGAGTTCGTCTATGTCGCCTGCGGTGAGCCCCTCGCCGGTCTCTACAAATCGGCGTAGCCCCTCGGGATCGGTCTTGCGCAGTAGCTCAACAAGGTACGGTGGGACTCCCTCGAGGGCCATGAGGGCAACTCTAACCCAGGAGTCCTGGCAACCCCAATAGCTGCGGCGAGCTGCCGCTTTCGCGTGAAAGCAAAAGCGCTAGGGCTACGCCGCCAGCAGTCCCTCGTGATCGTGGCCCTCGCGCGGCTCGAAGATCCGCGTCAGCTTCGCGGCATCGTCGGGGCGCGGCTTCGAGTGCAAGTAGCGCTCGGTCGTGCTCAACTTCGAGTGACCCATCATGTCCTTGACGGACACGAGATCGAACTGCTGAATCGCCAGGCTGCCGAAGGTGTGGCGCAGGTCGTGGAATCGCCGTACCCGCACCCCCGCCTCCTTCTGCGCACGGATAAAACGGCTGCGAATCGCGCTGCGATCAAGGGGTCCGCCATCCGGCCGGCAGAACACACGGTCAGACTGACTCGTGAAGGACCGGCGGCGCAGCAGCGACCGTAGCTCGGCCTTCGCCTGCTCGGCGAGCGGCACCGGCCGAGATCGGCGCGACTTCGTGCTGGTCTCTTGGCCGGCAGACATGGCCCGCGAGACGATCACAACGCCCGCCTCGAGGTCGACGTCCGACCAACGCAGCGCCAGCAGCTCGCCCAGACGGAGGCCGGTGCAGGCGGCGAAGATAAACAGAGAGGCGTCCTGGTTGTTTATCCGCTCCCACTCCGCATCCGTGGCCGGCGAGTAGTTGTGATTCGGTCGGCGGCGGTGGAGGCTGGAGCGTGCGGCCTCGGCGATCGTCAGGATCTCATGTGGCTCGAAGGTCTCGATCGGTCCCGCACCTTCTTCTGGGCGCTTGGCGGTGCCGGCCGCGGGGTTCTCGGGAAGCCCAAAGGCATCCTCGCGCCTCGCGTACTCGAAGATCGAGTGGACGACCTGGCGATGGATGTTGACGGTGCGAGCGCTTATGTCCTCGCGATCAAGTTCGGAGAGGAAGCGACGCACGTCGCCCGTTGCGATATCGGCGAGCCGGCGTCCGCCGAATGCCCGCATGATTCGGGCTCCTCGCAACGCTCTCGCGCTGCTGCGAGGCGCCCTCCTGCCGCTCCTTGGCTGGCGCAGCATTGACCGATAGCGAGCCAACGTCGAAGGCTTGATGCGCTTCTCGTGCTGGAGGTATTCGAGCCACGCATCTACGGCCTCGTTGAAGGTCGCATCCCGACCCTCGGGTGCGCTTCGCAACTCGTCCTCGTGCTCGGCGACAATGCGCGCCATCTCGGCGTAGGCCCGTCGCTCGTCAAGGTAACCGTCGCGAACGCGGGCGCGACGAGGACGCCAGCCTCCGTCCTTCATGTCCCATTCGAGCCATGCTGGCCCGAGCCGTCGCTTCCGCTGGGTCCGGGTTGAGTCCCGCCACTTCGCCTCGTAGAAGGGACAGCCCTTGTAGTCCCTCACGACCAAGGCTCCCGTATCTTTCAGATCTGCTGCCATGCTGATGGCCTCCTGGTTCCCGAATGCAGTCTCGGGGGGTCTTGTCCAAGCCACCGCCCGCCTGCATCGGGTCGAGCGGTTTGGGTACCAATTTGGGTACCAACCCAGCTCGATCAAGACCGATGGAGACCGTGTTTCCCTAAGCCAATTCAGGCACAAATCCCCGAATATGCAGGCACTTTAGGAGCCTGTCACGCCGGAGGTCGCGGGTTCGAGTCCCGTCGCTCCCGCTGGTCGCTTGACGTGGCTCGCGCGCTTGGTTATTCCGCCCGGCGGGCTAGGTAGACGGCCTTGGTGTGGACCAGGTCGTCCATGGGCTGCTCGAGGACGGCGTCGAAGCCGTGGCCGAAGACCTCCAGGCACTCGAGGTCGGCTCGCTCCATCAGGGCCAGCACCTCCTCTTCGGGGAAGTGGCGCTGGCGGTGCATCTCGGTGCGGATCTCCTCGCGGTCGACGTCCTCCGCGAGGATCTCGACCTCGAAGCTCGCTTCGCTGATCGACCTGGGCGGCGTGTCGGCGCTGCCCCGGCCGCGCCAGGTCAGCCGCCGCCCGTTGGCCTCGACCACCTGCGTTTCGGCGAAGAACGTCCGGTAGGACCCCAGGGTGTTGACGTCGAACATCAACAGCCCGCCGGGGGCCAGGTTGACACGCATGCCGCTCAGCGCCTGCTCCAGCTCCTCGGCGCTGAGCAGGTAGTTGACCGCGTCGTCCAGCGCCCAGACCAGGTCGAACTCCCCGAACGCCGGCAGGTCGCGCATGTCGGCGATCGACAGCGCCGCCGCCTCGCCCACCTTGGCCCGGGCCAGCTCCACCATCGACGCCGAGATGTCGCAGGCGGTCACCTCCCAGCCGCGTTCCAGCATCGGGATGAAGCTCTTGCCGGTCCCGCAGCCGACGTCGAGCAGGTGGCCCCGGCGCAGGCCGTGGCGCTCCAGTTCCGGCAGCAGGTTCCCCAGCCACAGCTCGTAGTCGTGGTGGGCGGTGAAGTCGTCGTAGACAGGGGCAATCGCCTCGTAGGCGAGCTCCGCCCATTGCGATCTGGCGTCCCCTGCGGTGGTTGCCTCCACGGGATGAAGACCAGTTATTACTTTAAATAGTTTCAGCGTTTTAATTCGTTCGTTTGATTTGAGGCTTAGTACCTTCGGGTAATCAACGCTCCAACAGTCCAGAGTGGCTGCGGCGACGACGGCTGGGAGTGGGGTGAGGCGCACAGGGTCTGTCTTCGTTTGGCCTACCGCTACGCGAGCAATCCGAGCGAGGCGGAGGACATTGCCCAGGACGCCTTGCTCCGGGCCTGGCGTCGACGCTCGACCCTGCGCGACGGCGACCGGCGCAACCAGTGGCTGGCGACGATCGTTCGCAACGAGGCCTTCCGCCAGCACGCCCGCATCCGACCCGACCCGATCGCCACGATCGAGTTGCAAGAGGGCGCCGACGACGAGCGGGTGGTGGCGACGGTCGAGCGCGCCGACCTCCACGCCGCCCTCGGCCGGCTGCCGGACAAGGACCGCCAGCTTCTGCTGCTCCGCTACGACGAGGACCTGACCCAGGCCGCGATCGCGAGCCGCCTCGGCATCCCAGAAGGGACGGTCAAGGTCAGGCTGCACCGCGCTCGCGACAAGCTGCGTCGAGCCTTTGCCCCCCTCTGAGCGCCGCCGCCCCCTGTACACGCGGGCGAGCGGGCAGGGGCGAAGTTCGGACCGCTGTACAACGACGCCGCGGCGGCCCGCGGCCACCATTTGACGATGAAGACGACGCCCCGCCAGATCGTGGCCTTCGGCGGCGGCGGGTTCTCGATGGAGTCGGGCAACCCTCTGCTCGACGACTACGTGCTCGGCCTCAGCGGGGCGGAGCGGCCGCGCGTCTGCTTCCTGCCCTCGGCCAGCGGCGACGCCGACCACTACATCGTCCGCTTCTACCGCGCCTTCCCGGCCGATCGCTGCGAGGCCAGCCACATCTCCCTCTTCCGTCGCGAGCAGGGTCCTGCCGACCTGCGTCGCCACCTCCTCTCCCAGGACCTGATCTACGTCGGCGGCGGCAGCGTGATCAGCCTGCTCGGGGTCTGGCGGGCGCATGGGATCGACGAGATCCTGCGCGAGGCCTGGGAGGCCGGCGTCATCCTCTGCGGGCTCTCGGCCGGGTCGCTGTGCTGGTTCGAGGAGGCGGTGACCGGGTTCCACGGCGAGCCGCGCCGGGTCGAGGGCCTGGGGCTGCTGCCGTTCAGCAACTGCGTCCACTACGAGCCGGGGTCGAGCCGCCGCCTCGCCTACCACGGCTTCCTCCGCGACGGGATGCGCCCGGGCTACGCGGCCGAGGACGGCGCCGCGCTGCATTTCACAGGCGCCGAGCTGAGCCGGGTGGTGGCGTCGAGGCCGCAGGCGCGGGGCTTCCGGCTCGACCTGGCGGAGGGACGGGTGGTGGAGACGCGGATCGCCACCGCCTTCCTCGGCGATGCCGCCATCTCGGCGATGCCGCCCGAGGCGCTCTCGACCGCGGTCGCGGCCTGATGGCGATCGCGGTCGAGAGCGCCGCCGCGCAGCCCGTGGGAGCTGCGCGGCCCTCGCCGGTGCGGCGCATCCTCGCCCTCGGCGGCCACGACTTCACCTCGCGCCCGCCCGACCGCGCGGTCAGCGAGCTGATGTTGCGACTGGCGACCGAGCGGGCCGGCGGGCGGCCGCGGATCTGCATCCTGCCGACCGCGAGCGGCGACACCTCCGAGCAGATCGGCCGCTTCTACGCCGCCTTCGGCGAGCGCCCCTGCGAGCCCTCCGACCTCTCGCTGTTCCGGCTCGGCCGCCGGCCGATGGCGCTGCGCGACCACCTCCTGGCCCAGGACCTGGTCTACGTCGGCGGGGGCAGCCTGGTCAACCTGCTCGCCGTCTGGGAAGCGCACGAGATCGGCGCCATCCTCAGCCTCGCCTGGCGCCAGGGCATCGTCCTCGCCGGCCAGAGCGCCGGGGCGATGTGCTGGTTCGAGGCGGGGATCACCAAGTCGTCGGGCAAGCCGCTCGCCGCCGCGGGCCTCGGCCTCCTCGCCGGCAGCCTCTGCGTCCACTACAACAACGAGCCCGAGCGCCGCGCCGCCTACCTCGACGCGGTCGGCAACGGGATGCCGGGCGGCTACGGCCTCGACGACTACGCCGGCCTGCTCTGGGAGGGCGAGAGCAGCCCCTCCGCGGTAACCGCCCGCCGCGGCGCCCGCGCCTACCGGGTGGTGGCAAAGGACAGCGGCGTCACCGAGTCCCCCCTGCCTTCACGCTTCCTACCCGCCCCCGCCCCAGCGGCCCTCCGCGAGGACATAGCCGAGTACCGTCGCCTGACCAGCATGCGCAAGCGCGCAGGCTGGCTGGGCTGATCAGCCGCCCTCGCCCGCCGCCGGGGGAGCGGTGGGGTCTCCGCCCTCCTCGCCGAATTTCTCACGCGAGAGGAAGTCCTCGGCCAGGAGCAGGTTGTCCTTGGCCCGCTCGACCACGTTGAGCACATCTCCCATCAGGGCGATCTCCTCGACCTGCTCCTTGACGAACCACTGCATGAACTGCTCGGCGCGATAGTCCTTGAGCTCCCGGGCGAGCTCGAAGAGGGCGTAGATCTCCTCGCCGACCCGCTGCTCCTGCTCCAGCGCCATCCGGACCGGGGCGATGCCGTCGTCGAAGCTGGTCTGCTGGGCCTTGATGTCGGGGATGTGGACCTCCTCGCCGACGTCGAGCAGGTACTGGATCATCATCATCGCGTGCTCGCGCTCCTCGAGCGCCTGCCGGTAGAAGAAGTGGGCCAGCCGGGGCAGCGTCGCGGCGTCGTAGTAGACGGCGGCGCCCACGTACTGTTGGGAGGCGGCGAACTCGTTGGCGATCTGCTCGTTGAGGGCGGCGGCGAAGCTCTTCTCGGCCATATCTCGGCTCCTTGCTCGGCGGGGCGGGTCGCTCCAACGTAGCCGAAACGCCGACTTCGGCCGGCCGAAGAGGCGGTTAGGCGACCCAACGAAAGCCGGTGTCGGCAATCGAGGGGTCGAGGGGGCTGGAGGGAAGGCCGGGCTTCGTCGCCAGCGCGGGGTCGTTGTAGCCGCTCGGGGCGACGTCGTTCGGCGTGTCGGGGTGGAAGACCGAGGCCAGGTACTGGATCTGGCCGCGGCCCTGGCCCAGCTCGGTCTGGCCACCTCCGTAGGCGCCGATTCCCCGCTCCTCGCAGTAGTCGTAGGCGGCGAAGAGATCGCGGACCGCGCCGAAGCGAGAGGGCTTGATGTTGACCGTCTTCGGTGGCGCCCAGGGCATCGCCTCGATGTCGGCGACCGAGTGGATCGGGGCGTCCCAGGTGACGCGATCGGCGACGGGGTCGAGGAGCGGTTTGGTCTCCTCGTTGACGTCGGGGTCCTCCAGCCAGGCCTCGGGGAAGGCCTCGATCAGCTTCGCGTAGAGCATCGGGTCGGTCTCGACGTCGACCGGCGTGCCCTTGTAGAAGCCCTTCAGGTCGAGCGAGTCGACCGCGCCGGTCTCGACCAGGGCGGCGATCAGCTCGTCATCCCAGTCGTTGGTTGGGTCGAGCTTGAAACGCAGGGTGGGGTAGATGGCGAGGCGGGCGAGCAGGGGCTCGATCGAGGAGCGCTCGTTGAAGCCGCCGAGACGCATCGAGGAGACGAAGTTGAGCGGCCGCGGTTCGCGACCGAGGGCGGCGGCGAGGCTGGCGCCCGCCTGGCGCAGCGCCAGGTCGAGCGCCGCCGACTCGAAGGCCCAGCGCCTGTAGGCGCGCGAGACGTCGCGCTCCGGCGGCGAGGCGGGGAAGAGGTCGGTCTCGCCGACCAGCTCGGAGAACTCGACGAACGTAAAGCTTCCCTTCAGCCCGACCGGGGCCCCGGCATCCTGCTGGGCAATGTGGTCGACCGCGTCGTAGGTGACGTCCTCCCCGACCCCCTCGTGCCCCCCGCCGCGCAACCTGACCACGGTGGTCAGGCGTTCGAAGTCCCTAAGCGTGAATGAGAGCCCCTCGAACTCACACGACTCCACCTCCAAGGGCAGGTCGGCGATCAGGTCGAAGGTGGGCACACGGGGAGTCTAGGCCCGGCGAGCCTGACACACTCGTCTTCGTGAAGCACACCGCCCACGGCTACTGGCTGGAGGAGGCCGGCGAGGCCGAGCTGGCGGCACCGCTGGCCGGGGAAAGGGAGGCCGACGTGGTTGTGATCGGGGGTGGCTTCACCGGGATGTGGGCCGCTTGGCATGTGAAGCAGTTGGAGCCGGAGGCGCGGGTGGTGGTGCTGGAGGGGGATCGGTGTGGGTATGGCCCGAGCGGCCGCAATGGTGGCTTCGCCAACACGATGTGGTTCTCGCTGGCGAGCATGCGAAAGCGCTGGGGCGATCGGCCGGCGCTGGCCGTCGCCCGCGCCGCCGAGGGCGCGGTCGCCGAAATCGGAGCGTTCTGCGAGCGGGAGGGGGTCGACGCGTGGTTCCAGCGCTCCGGCTACCTCCAGGTCTCCACGGCGCCCGCCCACGACGGGGTCTGGGCCGAGGCGCTGGCGGCCTGCCGGGAGCTGGGCGCCGCCGGCGCGATCCAGCCGCTCTCCCCGGCCGAGGTCGCCGCCCGCTGCGCCTCGCCCGCCTTCCGCGGTGGCGCCTTCTACCCCGGTGCCGCCACGGTCCAGCCCGCCCGGCTGGCGCTCGGCCTCCGCGACCGGCTGCTGACGAGTGGGGTGGAGGTCTATGAGTTCTCGAAGGTCTCCTCGCTCCGCGACGGGCCCAGCGGGGTCGAGGCCCGCACCGCCGCCGGCTCTATCCGCGCCGCCGCCGCCGTAGTGGCGGTGGGAGGGGCGGCGGCGAGCCCGCGGGGGCCGCTGCGCAACCGGATGACGATCGCCTCCTCCCACATCGTCCTCACCGAGCCCGTCCCCGATCTGCTGGACCAGATCGGCTGGACCGGCGGCGAGTGCATCACCGACGCCCGCGCCCTGCTCGACTACTTCCGCACCACCCCCGACGGCAGGATCGCGTTCGGCTGGGGCGGGGGGAGGATCGCGATGGGGGCGCGCCTGGGCGGTCGCGCCGAGCTGGACGGCGACGTCGTCGGCCTTACCGCCGCTCGCCTGCGTGACTACTTCCCAGGGTTCGGCGAGCGCCTCACCCACGCCTGGGGCGGCCCGATCGACGCCTCGCCGACCCACCTGCCGGCGGTCGCGCCGCTGCGCGGCGGCCGCGCCTTCGCCGCCGCCGGCTACACCGGCAACGGCGTCGGCCCCTCGCACATGGTGGGGAGGACACTCGCCTCGCTGGCCCTGGACCGCCGCGACGAGCACTCCCGCCTCCCCTTCGTCGACCCCTCGCCGCCGCGGGTGCCGCCGGAGCCCTTGCAGTGGATCGGCGCCGAAGCGATCCGGCGCGGGATCATGCGCAAGGAGGAGGCCGAGCTGGCCGGCCGCGACCCTGACCCCGTCAGCGTCGCCCTTGCCCGCATCCCAGAGCTGATCGGCTTCCACATCGGCCGCTGACGGAAGACGTGTCTGAGGTTAGCCGCCCATAGAGGGGGTCAAACTCAGACACGTCCGCGGTTATCGGCTGGCGGGGACGACCAGCACCGGCACCTCGGAGTGGTGCAGGAGCTTGTAGGGGGTCGCGCCGATGATCGCGCTCTTCAGGGGCGCCTCGCTGTGGCTTCCGACGACGATCATCCGTGCCTTGCCTTCGCCGGCCGCCTCGACCAGGGCGTGCAACGGCTTCAACGGCTTCAACTTGACCTCGTGCTCGACCCCGGCCTCGGCCGCGCGCGTGTCCGCCTCGGCGGTCACCTTCTCGGCCAGTTCCTCGACCGCCTCGCGGTGGGTTGGGATCTCTCCGCCACCGTAGCCGCCAGGCGCGTAACCGAACACGATCACCACCTTGTCGCCCAGCGCCTTGGCCATCTCACATGCCTTCTCCAAGGCCGCCTTGCTGCACTCCGATCCGTCGTAGCCAACGATGATCTCGCTCATGCGCCTCTCCTCCCGCGCTCAGTCCGCCATCACCGAGGCTTTGCCGACCACGGTGCCCTCGAGGATCCCGGGGTCGGCGACCTCCGGCTTGCGCTTGAAGAACTTCGGGTAGGCCACGTTGGCGAAGACCATCACCACCACTCCCACCAGGATCAGCCCGACCCCGATCGCCACCGGAACGCCGACCCCGAGGAATGACGTGCCGGTTTCTGTTTCCGCGGGGTTCGAGTAGGTGATGAGCGCCTTGATGAAGATGAAGGCGAGCGCCGCGCCGCCCAGCAGGGGAGCCACGCCGACCATGACGAAGTTGCGGACGCTCTTGAAGATCTCCTTGCGGTAGTACACCGTGCAGGCGAACCCGGTCAGCCCGTAGTAGAAGGCGATCTGGAAGCCGAGGCCGGTGATCGCGTCGCTCAGCACGCTGGTGCTGGCGTTGATGATGAAGAGGGTCCAGACCAGGGAGAGGGCGCCCATTGCGAGCGTGGACACGTCCGGGGTCAGATAGCGGGGGTGGATCCGGCCGAACGCTTTCGGGATCGATCCGAAGCGCGCCATCGAAAGCGTCGTGCGGGCCGTCGGTAGGATCGTCGTCTGAGTCGACGCCGAGGCCGAGGTCAGCACCGTGATGATCAGCAGCTTTTCGAGTGGGGAACCGAAGACGCTCTTACCCAGCGCGCCGAGGACGTCTCC
>DATMRN010000122.1:0-2176 GCA_035566275.1 Solirubrobacterales bacterium
CGGTAGGGGTAGCGAGAGGAACACTACCTCCCTGAGAAGGGTGGGGGGGACGAAGGTCGGCGGGGCGTCTGACGCCCCGCCGACTTGGCATCCGCTCTACTCGCGCCGGGTGCCCGAGCGCTCCCGACCGCCGCCGCCGCCACGGCCGCCGCGATCGCCACCGCGGCCGCCCCGGAAGCCACCGCCGCCGGCGCCACCGTTGCGGTCCCCGCGCGGCTCGCGCGGCGGGAGCGGAGGCAGCGACATCGCCGCCGCGACGGCGTCCATGTCGATCTGCTCCTCGATCGGCTCGCCCTTGGCGGTCAGCTCCTCGATCGCGTCCTGCCGGCTGAGGTTCAGCCGGCCCTGGCTGTCGATCTCGACCGCCTTGACCACGATCTCGTCGCCGACATTGACGACCTCTTCCACCCGCTCGACGCGATGGTCGGTCAGGCGGGAGATGTGGACCAGGCCGTCCTGGTTCGGCAGCACCTCCACGAAGGCGCCGAACGACATGATGCGCACGACCTTGCCGCGGTAGATGCGGCCGACCTCGACCTCGTCGGTGAGGCTCTTGATCCAGTCGATCGCTTTGCGGGCGCTCACCTGGTCGGTCGATGCGATGAAGATCTTGCCGTCGTCCTCGACGTCGATCTGCGCGCCCGTCTCCTCGACGATCTTGCGGATCACCTTGCCGCCTGGGCCGATCACGTCGCGGATCTTGTCCGGATTGATCTGGATGGTGGTGATCCGCGGCGAGTAGGGGCTCATCTCCTTGCGCGGCTCCGGGATGACGGCCAGCATCTTGTCGAGCACCGTCATCCGCGCCTCGCGCGCCTGCTCCAGGGCCTCGGCCATCGTCTGGCGGGTCAGGCCCTTGATCTTGATGTCCATCTGGAGCGCGGTGACGCCGTCGCGGGTCCCGGCGACCTTGAAGTCCATGTCGCCCAGCGCGTCCTCGACGCCCTGGATGTCCGTCAGGATCGCGTAGTGGCCCTCGCGCGTCACCAGGCCCATCGCGATGCCGGCCACCGGCTTGCGGATCGGCACGCCGGCGTCCATCAGGGCCAGGGTCGAGCCGCAGACCGACGCCATCGACGTCGAGCCGTTCGAGGACAGGATCTCGGAGACGAGGCGCATCGTGTACGGCCAGTCGTCCAGGGACGGGATGACCGGCATCAGCGCCCGCTCCGCGAGTGCGCCATGCCCGATCTCGCGGCGGCCGGGGCTGCGCAGCGGCTTGGCCTCGCCCGTCGAGAACGGCGGCATGTTGTAGTGGTGCATGTAGCGCTTGTTTACCTCGAGGCCGAGGCCGTCGAGCTTCTGGGCGTCGCCGACCGTGCCCAGCGTGAGGATCGTCAGCGCCTGCGTCTGACCGCGCCGGAACATGCCGGAGCCGTGCGTGCGCGGGAGGAGGCCGACCTTCACCTCGATCTGGCGGATGTCCTTGACGCCGCGGCCGTCCACGCGGACGCCCTGCTCGATGACGCGCTGCCGCACCCGGTCCTTGAGCTTCTTCTCGAAGACCGCGCTGATCGTGTCGCCGTCGTCCGGCCAGCGCTCGAGCAGCGCGGCCTTGACCTCTTTCTTGAGGGCGGAGATGCGCTGCTCGCGCTCGGCCTTGTCGGTGCCGTACGCGGCCTCGTCGAGACGGTTCCCGATCTGCTCCGCGACGGCGGCCACGATCTCGGCGTCGAACTCGGGCGGCGTGAACTCCATCTTGGGCTTGCCGGTCGCCTCGCGAAGCTCGTTCAGCGCCCGGCAGATGCCGCCGATCGCCTCGTGGGCCATCGTCAGCGCGTCCACGAGCAGCTGCTCGCTGACCTCCTTGGCGCCGGCCTCGACCATCAGGATCGCTTCCTCGGTGCCGGCGACGACCAGGTCGAGGTCCGAGCGCTCCATGTCGGGCGTCTTGGGGTTGACCACCAGCTCGCCGTCGATCAGGCCCATGCGGACCGCGCCGATCGGGCCCTGGAACGGGACATCGGAGATCGTCAGGGCCGCCGAGGCGCCGTTGATCGAGAGGATCGCGGGATCCGACTCCTGGTCCACGGACAGCACGGTCGAGACGACCTGCACGTCGTTGCGGAACCCGTCCGGGAACAGCGGGCGGATCGGCCGGTCCGTCAGCCGCGACGTGAGGATCGCCTGCTCGCTGGGCCGGCCCTCGCGGCGCAGGAATGCGCCCGGGATCTTG
>DATMRN010000123.1:0-3089 GCA_035566275.1 Solirubrobacterales bacterium
CAAGGCCGATCATCTGCCCGCCCTCTCAGCTGAGCGCTGTGTCCGACGACGTTTTCGCTGACCTCGGCCAGGCGATCGAGTACGCCGCCCAAGCCCGGCTGCCATTCGAGACGGTGCTCTTCGACTTCATGGACGAGTTCGGCGAAACCCCAATGCTTAGTCTGCACTTTGTCGAAGGAGAGGGCACGGATCTCGGCTTCGAACTGCGGGGAGTGGTTGCGGGTGAGGACCCCCGGGCAGAGGAAACTGTCTTTCTGCCGATCGTTGGTCATCCCCGTGAGCCACCCGAGGAGGTCGGCGCAGTGATGGTCCCTTGGTCGACCGCCCCGCCTCCGACGGCTAAGCCGGGTCGGTGGCGGGAACGAGTAGCTCTTCCTGGCGATCGAGAGCTTGAGGTCCGAATGTTTTCGGTTTCCGCCGCAATGGATGCACTCGGCGAGGCGCCACGTTCGGTGGCCGGTGGTCTGCTGGGAATCGCTCGGGGGAAACAGGGGATCCCCGAAGAGGAGATCGAATTCTTCCGCTACAGCATGGCTACCGCGACCGCATCGGCCGTGAGGATGGCTATGAAGGCGCTTTATCTGCTCGACTCGGCGAATGTCGAGACGGTCGAAATGCCGCTCAGCCGCCAGGCCCGGCGGCACGCATCGCGCAAGGGAAAGAAGATTTCGTGGACCATCGCGGTTCGCCCGTCCAAGAAGAGCCGCGAAGTCGAGGGGGAGCAATCAAGCTCGTTCTCCCACCGCTTCGAGGTGCGCGGCAACTTCGCCCACTATCGCGAGGGGAGTTGGCTCTACGAGCACTCACCATCCGAGGAGATTCGCGCGTGCCCCCGCTGCGGCCATTGTCGGCGGGTCTGGCGCCCGCCCCATATCAAGGGGCCAGCTGACAAGCCGTTGGCAATCAAGGTGCGGCGGATTGAGTTCGCCGACGAGGACCCCGATTGATGGGCTCTGGTAACCGAACTCGCGATCCATTTTGGGATGGACGGTTTGGGTGTCCCGTGGAGAAGACCTGTCCGTCGCGTTTTCAAGCAGGACTCTTTCGCCACTGCTGGGCTCGTTGAAGTAAGTCGCGGCGAGCCTGGCAGCGGCCGGCGACGCTACAAGGCACCGCTTCGCGGGCCTCGCTGACGCGCCCTCGCTGACGCTCGGGTTCCGCGCCGCCTGATCCGCCGCCGGACGGCTCGACGACTTCCGTCAACGAGCCCAAGGAGGTACGCGATGAGCGCCACGGCAACCAAATCCACTCCAGCGCAGCTCAACGTTCTCGGCCACTACTCAGTCCCCGACGAATCGCGGGTTCTGGTGGGACGCCGGATCGAGAACGAGGTCTACGTCTACGACTATCCGGAGGGCCGGGAGGGCCGCCGTTACTTCGTCGAGAAGGGCTTTGAGTCGAAGGTCGAGCTGGCGCTGGTGATCGCCGACTACCGCCGCCGGGCACAACGCCTCGGCGCCTGCCCGATGAGCCGCGAGGGAACCGAGCGTGCCTTGGAGCTCTCGGTCCTCGCTTAGCCGGCCCCCGCAGGATCGCACGCTGCGCGTGCGGGGCGGGGGCACCGGCTCGCGCATCGGGCGTGAGCGATGGATCAAAAGGAGCACTCATGACTCAGCTAGCCACTCCCCTGGTCGAGGTCGCGAAAATCGAGATCGAGGACGGCTTCAATCCCCGCACCCACATGGACCCCGAGGGCCTCAAGCGGCTCGCCGCCAGCCTTGGCAAGACCGACATGGTGCAGCCGCTGACGGTCAGGCCCAATGGTGACGGGAAGTTCGTCGTCATCGCCGGGCACCGCCGTCTCGAGGCCGCCAAGATCGCCGGCATCGAGAAGGTTCCGGTCCACGTCCGCGAGTCAGGCGACGCGCTGACTGCGGCACTGGTCGAGAACCATCATCGAGAGGACCTCGATCCGATCGACACCGCCCGCGGCCTGAAAGCCCTCGGTGAGGAGCTCGGCCTCGGCACCCACAAACAGATCGCCGAGGAGCTGGCGGTCTCCGACAGCTGGGTCAGCCAGCACCTGCGGTTGCTGAACCTGCCCGAGGGCGTGCAGGCCCACATCGCCGAGGGAGAGGTGCCGATCGAGGCCGAGCGCGAGCTGCGCAAGGTCGCCGAGGTCTCACCGAGAGTCGCGGAGTGCGTCTGCCAGATGGCAGTGCGCCACAAGGTCAAGGGCCGCGATTTCCTCAACCAGTTCGGCGATCTCCTGGTCGCGACCTCAGAAGGGCGCTTCAGCGACCCGCCGACGATGGTCGATCCCCGCGCCGTCCCGATCAGCAAGGTGATCGGTGACGCCAAGCAGCGCTCAGAGCTCGGTGATCGCTACCGCGCCGCCTACAGCTGGGATGACTCGGAGGACCCCGAGCTGCGCTTCGGCGAAGCCGAGCTCGACGCCGCCCGCGCCGCAGGCTGCCTGATCGAGCACGAGGTCGACCACGGCGAATGGGTCTCGACGGTGGCCTTCATCACCGACACCGAGCTGGCCGCCGACCTGGCGGTTCGCGTGATCGAGCGGATCGAGAAGGAGGCCGAGGAGCACGCCAAACGCGAGGCCGAGTACCGGGGCGCCGCCAACGGTGGCGATCCGAACCAGACGCCCGAGCAGGCCAAGGACGCTCGGCGTGCCAAGCGCGAGGAGGCAAAGCAGCACGCGGCCGACGCCCGGCGCTTCAACGAAGAGCTCGGCGCCAGCCTCTTGAAGCGCCGCGGTGCCGCCACTCGCAAGAAGCACTCGCTGACCCGCGCCAAGGCGGTAGCGAGGGTGCTGATCGCCGACAACGAGCGGCTCGCTGCCCGGGGCCTGCGGCTCACGACCCCGCAGCTGCAGGACGTCGAGGTCAAGCAGCTCAAGTCGGGTGCCTCGCGCGAGAAGGTCAGCTACGCCGACAACGAGCAGTGCACCGAGTACCTGCTGAAGCGGGTTGCCGATGCCGGCTCTGAGGCCGAGGTACTGGAGATCCTCGCCGACGCGCTGATTTCCTCCTTGCTGGCCGACGAGGAGGAGCTGCCGCAATCAAAGCAGGTGCGAGGTGGCATCCGGGTCTCGCGAGAGGTCGAGAAATTGCTCGGAGCCGAGATCAAGTCGG
>DATMRN010000124.1:0-3713 GCA_035566275.1 Solirubrobacterales bacterium
CTGGGGGCGATGGCGCTGTTCGGCGAGAAATACGGCGAGTGGGTGCGGGTGGTCGAGGTCGACGGCGTCTCACGCGAGCTCTGCGGCGGCACCCACGTCGCCAACACGGCGGAGATCGGCATCTTCAAGATCGCCTCGGAGGGGTCGAGCGCCGCCAACGTGCGCCGGATCGAGGCGCTCAGCGGCCCGGCGGCGATCGACTGGTTCCGCGATCGCGAGGCGCAGCTGCGCGAGGCGGGCGAGCTGCTCGGCGCCCCCCAGGACCCGCTGGCGGGCGCCCGCCGCGCCGCCGAGCGCCTGCGCGAGGCGGGCGCGGGCGCCCGCCAGGCCGAGAAGCAGTTGCTCGGCGAAGAGGCGAAGCGGTTGACGGGTGAGGCGACGGAGGCGGGCGGCCTGAAGGTGGTCGCTGCCCGTGCCCCGCTGGCCGATCGGAAGCAGCTACTCGATCTGGCCAACCGGATCCAGTCGATGCTGGGGGACGGTGGCTCCGCTGTCGCTCTCGGCGGCGCCGAGGGCGACAGGGTCGGTCTCGTCGTCCTCCTCTCCAAGGGGGCGGTCAGCCGCGGTCTCTCGGCGGCGGCGATCGTCCGCGAGGCCGCGACCGTGGTCGGTGGCGGTGGCGGCGGCCGCGACGACATGGCCCAGGCGGGCGGCAGGGACGCCGCCAAGCTCGACGAGGCATTGGCGACCGCGCGCCTGGCGATCGAGCGGGGGGTCGGCTGACCCCGATGCGAGTTCTCGCCCTCGACTACGGCACGGCCCGGATCGGCTGCGCGATCTCCGACCCCAGCGGCACTTTGGCGACGCCGTTGCCCGTGATCGAGCCGTCGGAGGCCCGCTCGGTCGCCGACCTGGTCGACGAACACGCGGTCGAGATGGTCGTCGTCGGGTTGCCCCTCCACCTCAGCGGCGAGGAGGGAAGCCAGGCGGCGATCACGCGCACCTTCTGCGCCGAACTGGAATCGATCGTCGACGTGCCGGTGGAGACCTACGACGAGCGCATGACCACGCGGATGGCTGAGGCGAGCCGGCGCGAGGGCGCCAAAGCGCCGCCCGACTCCCTCGCTGCCGCGCATCTCCTTCAGACCTACCTCGCCGGACAGGCCGCGATCGAGGAGCACGACGATGAATGAGGAGCAGCGGCTCGAACGGAGGATGGCCGAACGGCAGAGGATGACGAGGCGCCGTCGCCTCGCCGCAGCGGCGATCGGGGTCGCCGTGCTCGCCGTCTCCGCTTTGGCGTACCGCCATTTCCACCGATCCGCCGCTCCTGCCCCGGTCGCGTCGAAGGCGGTCACGGTGACGATCCCGGAGGGCTACAGTCGCGCCCAGACAGCGGCGCTCGCCAGAGAAGACGGCCTCCGCGGCAGCTACGAAGCGGCCAGCGTGCGCTCCAGGTACCTCGACCCCGCCCACTACGGCGGCAGGGGCGCCAAGAACCTGGAGGGGTTTCTCTTCCCCGATACCTTCGAACTGAGGGGGCACGCCCCCGTCTCCGACCTGGTCCAGCTCCAGCTCGAAGACTTCAAGCGGCGGATCAAGGGCGTCGACATGTCCTACGCGCGCTCCAAGAACCTCACCACCTACGACGTGGTGACGATCGCCTCGATGATCGAGCGCGAGGCCCAGGTGGCGAGCGAGCGCAAGCTGGTCGCCGCGGTCATCTACAACCGCCTCCATGAAGGGATGCCGCTGGGGATCGACGCGACGATCCGCTTCGCCACCGGCAACTACACCCAGCCGCTGACCGAATCGCAGCTGGCCACCCCCTCGCCCTATAACACGCGCACGAACCAGGGCCTGCCGCCGGGGCCGATCGGCAGCCCCGGCCTCGCCTCGATCGAAGCGGCGGCGCACCCCGCGAAGGTGAGCTACCTCTTCTACGTGGTCAAGCCGGGGACCTGCGGCCAGCTCGCCTTCTCCTCGACCGAAGCGCAGTTCCAGCGCAATGTCGAACGCTACAACTCGGCGCGCGAAGCGGCCGGCGGCAACTCCCCGACCACCTGCGGGAAATAACGTGCCGCGGCTTGCCGTCCTCGGGCACCCGGTCGGCCACTCGCGCTCCCCGGCGATGCACAACGCGGCGCTGGCGGCGCTGGGGATGGGGGAGGAGTGGAGCTATGAGGCGATCGAGGTCGCCCCGGACGGCTTCGAGGGGCGGGTGCGGGCGATGCCGGGCGAGGGCTTCGCCGGGGCCAACGTCACCGTCCCCCACAAGGGGGCTGCGCTGGCGGTCGCCGACGAGCTGTCGGAGACGGCGCGCGAGATCGGCGCGGCGAACACGCTGGTCTTCGCCGGCGGCGAGATCCGCGCCGAGAACACCGACGCGGACGGGCTGCTGAACGCGCTGCCGGTATCCCCGGGCGGCCGACGAGCGCTGGTGCTCGGCGCCGGCGGCGCCGGGCGGGCGGTGGTCTGGGCGCTGGTGCGCGAGGGCGCCGAGGTCGAGGTCTGGAACCGCACCGAGCTGCGCTCCCGCCACCTCTGCGAGGAGCTTGGCGGCCGGCCGGTGGCCGATCCCGAGCCGGGCGGTTACGAGCTGATCGTCAACACCACCGCGGTCGGCCTCCTCGGCGAGGACCCCTTCGAGGAGCTGCCGCTCTCCGCCGGGGGCTTCTCGGAGGGCCAGGTGGCGGTCGACATGGTCTACGGCGAGGAGCCGAGCCGGCTGCTGGGCGCCGCGGCGGACGCGGGCGCCGCGGTCGTCGACGGGATCGAGGTCCTCGTTCAGCAGGGCGCGCTCTCCTTCCGCATCTGGACCGGCCGCGAGGCGCCGGTCGAGGCGATGCGCGCCGCGGCTCGCAGATAGCCTAGGCAGCCGATGGCCGAGTTCAGCTTCACCACGGCAGGCGAGTCGCACGGCCCCGGGCTGGTCGCGATCGTCGAGGGCATGCCCGCTGGGCTGGAGCTCGACCGGGAGGCGCTCGACCGCGACATGGCGCGCCGCCAGCTCGGCCACGGGCGCGGCGGGCGGATGAAGATCGAGACCGACACGGTCGAGGTCCGCTCCGGCCTGCGCCATGGGCGCACCCTGGGCAGCCCGATCGCCGTCCTCGTCGCCAACCGCGACTACGCCAACTGGGAGGAGCGGATGAGCCCCTGGCCGGTCGAGGGCTTCGAGCCGGACGAGGTCCACCTGCCGCGGCCGGGCCACGCCGACCTGGTCGGCGCCCAGAAGTACGGCCATACCGACATTCGCAACGTGCTGGAGCGGGCGAGCGCCCGCGAGACCGCCGCACGAGTCGCCGCCGGTTCTCTTGCCCGCGGCCTCCTCGCCGCACTCGGGGTCAGCGTCCACAGCCACGTAACCCAGATCGCCTCGGTGAGGGCGCCCGAGCGCCCCGACCTCGGCCCGGAGGACTTCGCCGCGGTCGACGAGGACCCGGTGCGCTGCCTCGACCCCGAGGCGAGCGCCGCGATGGTCGAGGAGATCGACCGCCTGCGCAAGGCGAACGAGAGCCTCGGCGGCGGCTTCGAGGTGCGCGCCTTCGGCCTCGTCCCCGGGCTCGGCTCCCACATCTCCTGGGAGGACCGCCTCGACGGCCGGCTCGCCGGCGCCGTCGCCTCGATCCAGTCTGTGAAGGGGGTTGCGATCGGCGCAGCCTGGGACGTCGCCGGGCGGCCGGGGTCGGAGGCGCACGACGAGATCTTCTGGTCGCGGGATCGCGGTTACTTCCGCGAGACCAACCACGCCGGCGGGCTCGAGGGGGGAA
>DATMRN010000125.1:0-2110 GCA_035566275.1 Solirubrobacterales bacterium
GTCAGGGCGGCGGCCATCAGCGCGTTCTCGGTGCCCATCACCGAGGGCTCGTCCATGAAGATGGCGCAGGCGCAGAGGCCGCCGGGCGGCGCCGTCAGCTCGATCCAGCGGTCGCCGTCGACCCGGGCGCCGAGGTCCTTGAAGGCGTCGAGGTGGGCGTCGAGGCGGCGGCGGCCGATGAAGTCCCCACCCGGCGGCGGCATTCGCGCCTCGCCGAAGCGGGCCAGCAGCGGGCCGGCGAGCAGGAAGGAGGCCCGGATCCGGCTCGAGAGCTCCTGGTCCACCTCCACCTCGGTCACCCCCGCTGCGCAGAGCCGCACGCTGTTGTCGGCGACCCAGGCGACCTCCACCCCGAGCCGCTCGAGCAAGGCGATCTGCGCCTCGGTGTCGCGAATCCGCGGCACCCGGTGCAGCAGCAGCTCCTCCTCGGTGAGCAGGCAGGCGGCGAGGATCGGCAGCGCGGCGTTCTTGTTGCCGGCGACGGTCAGCTCTCCGGAGAGCGGCACGCCGCCCTGGATGACGAACTTCTCCATGGCTGGGCTAGGGTAACGACCGGCATGGGGAGAAGGTGGAAGATCGCGGTCGGGGTGGTTGTGATCGTTGTGGCGCTGCTCGGCCTCAATGCGCTCACGATCGACGACGAAACCAAGCCCGCCGAAGTGACGGTGCCCGACGGCAGGATCCTCAGCCTGCCCGGCGGGGACCTGCAGGTGGTCGAAAAAGGCCCTCGGGGGGCCAGCCCGATCGTCCTCATCCACTGCTTCAGCTGCGCGATCGACTGGTGGGACGGCATGATGCCGCTGCTCGACCGCACCCATCGCGTGATCGCCGTCGACCTGCTCGGCCACGGCGGCTCGGAAAAGCCCGCGTCCGGCTACTCGATCCCGAACCAGGCCGATGTCGTCGCCCAGGCACTGAAGAGGCTCGGCGTCCGCGATGCGGTGGTGGCCGGCCACTCGCTCGGTGGCACCGTCGCGGTTGCCCTGGCGGAACGGTCTCCGCGGCTGGTGAAGAAGCTGATGATCATCGACACGCCGCCCAACCATTCGCGCAGCAGCCTCGGCCTGGTCGCCAAGCTTGGCTTCACTCCCGTGATCGGCGAGTTCTTCTGGCGCATCAAGCCGGACTTCGCGGTGAAGAAGGGGCTCGAGGTTGCTTTTGCGCCGGGGTTCGACGTGCCCGATGCCTTCGTTGAAGACGTCGACAGGATGACCTTCACCGCTTACGACGACTCGCCGGCCGCGTCCGACGACTACTCGAAGGAAGAGCCGCTCGACCAGCGGGTGAAGGAGAGCGGCAAGCCGCTGCTGGTGATCATGGGCGCCGAAGAGCAGATCGTCGACAACCCAGCCGAAAGGCTCGCCGAATACCGGCGAACGGTCGCCGGCGCCCAGACCAAGCTGATCGCCGGCGCCGGCCACTCGCCCAACGTCGAGAAGCCGGCCGAGACTGCGGCCCTGTTGCTCAGGTTTGCCAAGACACCGGTCAAGGGCGTAGGATCTTCGACGCGAGGAGGCGTCGTCTCACAACATGGGACCGAACGCCGACAAGGACACAGCTCCCAAGGGAAGCCCAATTCGGGTGCTCGTCCTCGCAGTCGCGCTTCTGGGGTTCGCGGCGCTGCTGCTCAGCAGTAGCGCCGCCGCGAGCGCGCGGGTGCTGCGGGTCGGCGCCTTCCATGGCGTCAGGGGGCAGTACAGGACGATCCAGACCGCGGTCGACGCCGCCAAGCCCGGCGATTGGGTGCTGGTCGGGCCGGGCGACTACCACGAGCGCGGCGATCGCGTCCACGCTCCCGGTGCTACGCCGCCCGCCGGTGTGCTGATCCAAAAGGCGCACCTGCACCTGCGCGGCATGGATCGCAACGAGGTCGTCGTCGACGGCACCAAGCCGGGCTCCTCGCGCTGCTCCCGCAAGCCGGGAGCGCAGGACTTCGGCGTCGTCCAGAGCGGCAGCCCACTCGGGCGCAACGGGATCGTCGCCTACAAAGCCAACGGGGTCAGCGTCGAAAACCTAACCGCCTGCAACTTCCTCGGCGCGGCAGGCAAGAACGGCAACGAGATCTGGTGGAACGGCGGCGACGGCAGCGGCAAGATCGGCATGGGCGCCT
>DATMRN010000126.1:0-6444 GCA_035566275.1 Solirubrobacterales bacterium
GCGGCGGCCAGGCAAACCCCGCCCGGTGCAAGGCCAAGCAGGACCGTCGACCCTGCCCGGCGAGGTCCAGGTAGGCCGCAGGGTCGCATCAGGCGACCCCTCGGGGCTCCGGCCCGGTGAGACAGATGGCCGCTCGAGACAGGATCCGGCTTACAGGCCCGCTAAGGGAAAGGCCCCGCAAGGGGCCTTTCCTATGCCCTTACGGAGCGGGCGCCTCCGTGCAGCGCTGGTCGGGTGCCGCGCTCGCGCCGATGCCAGGGGCATGTCGACGATCGACACAACCTGTTCACATAATTCTGTCTTAGTCTTTGCTAACCTGCCGCCAACTTCCGCTGAATCTCTGCCTACATACCGCAGGGAGCGGGGGACCCATTGGTTGGGGCGAATCGTCGGCATCTGCCGCGTAGCGCAGCTCTTTCAGCGCGAGCCCGTCAGCTAACCCCGTAAGCGTCAGGAAAGAGCAATGCAGGCAGGCGAAGACCGCTACGGGCGGAACGGCAACTCACGATGGGCGCGCGCAATCGACAAGCGCTCGCAGCGCCGCGTGCGCTGGGCGGTCCTCCTGGCCACCCTCGCGACGGTCGCCGTCACCGCCGTCTCCGCGCAGGCCGCCTCCGGTGGCGCCTCCAGCGTCGCCTACGGGGGCGCCGGATCCGACATCGCCTTCAGCCCGATGCAGACCGCCGGCGCCACCTGGTACGGCCCCGGCTTCTACGGCCATCAGACCGCCTGCGGGCAGGTGTTGCGGCCGGCCACGATCGGCGTCGCCCACCGCAGCCTGCCCTGCGGCACCACGGTCAAATTCGCCTACCACGGCCACTACCTGATCACCAAGGTGATCGACCGCGGGCCCTATACCAAGGGCAATTCCTGGGACCTGACCAACGGCGCCCGCGAAGCGCTCCGCTTCGAAGGCTCCGGCCAGGTCCACTACGCGGTCGCGCTCAGCTACGCCCGGCACTGAGCGGCGCGCGGGCTTCTGCCGCAAGGGCGGCTAATCTGCCCCGCACAGGCTGGATATCTAGGAGAGGAGCAAAGGCATGTCGAGGTCTTCGCGCAGAGCGCCAATCGCCGCCAATCCCGCCCGGAGGCACGGTCGGCTGGCGATTGCGACGCTGGCGGCGGGCTGCCTCGCGGCCCTGATCGCCCTGGCGGCGAGCGCCGGCGCGGCGACGACCACGCACACCACGGTCGTGCTCGGTCAGACGGCGACCACGCCGAATCCCTCCTGCCCCGGTCTTCCCTGCCAGGCGGTCGGCAGCGTCACCGGCTTCCAGCTCAGCAACGGCCAGACCAGTCTGCCCTTCAACGTCAAGACGGAAGGCAAGATCACTGCCTGGACGCTGACCCTGGCCCAGCCGACCTCCAAGCAGCGCTTCTTCTTCAACGGCTTCTTCGGCACGCCGCCCGAGGCGCGGCTGGCGATCTTGCGGCGCGTCCCCGGCACCAACCCGCCCCGCTACAGCCTGCGCAGCCAGGGCGCGATCAAGATCCTCAGCCCCTACCTGGGCCAGAAGGTCGAATTCGGCGCCTCGCTGAAGGTGAGCAAGGGCGACATCGTCGGCCTCACCGTGCCGACCTGGGCCCCGGCCTTCTCGCAGGGCCTGCCCTCCAGCAACGCCTGGCGGGCCAGCCGCACCCCGGGAAAGTGCACCAACTCCACCGACGTCCGCCAGGGCCAGCCCCAGGTCAAGATCAACTCCCGCGCCACCTACGGCTGCCGCTACTCCACAGCGCGGCTCCTCTACACGGCCACGCTCACCGGGGGATAGGCGTTTCGCAACGATGAACGGAGGGGTCGGGTGCCCCTCCCCGCGTTTTGCGCCTTTTCGGCAATCCGCCCACGGCCAGCCGCTGACTCTCCACCGAAACAGGCGAGCGGGGAGGGGCACCCGGCCCCTCCCGCCCTACGCCGCCGAAGGAAGGACCCTAGGCGTCGCCTGGTCTTTGGGTAGAGCCGCCGCGCTAGCGATCAGGCTCTGGAACTCGTTGAGGGCCAGGTGGCCGACCGACTCGAGGATCTCCTCGTCGGTCCAGCCGATTTCCCGCGCCTCCTCGTGGAGGTGGAGCGGGGGAGGGCCGTCCGCGTCGAGCGCCGCGTGCAGGTACGCGAGCAGCGCCGCCTCCTTGGGGTCGGCCGAGCTGAAGCTGCGGGCCCGGGAGACCTCGTCGAGGCCGAGGCCGGCGCGGCGCGCCGACTTCGCGTGCTGGGCGATGCTGTAGTTGTCCTCGCGGTACTCGGCGACCGCCAGGGCGATCCGCTCGCGGGTCGCCTGCGGCAGGACGCCGCTGCGCAGCTCGGAGCGCATCCGGGTGTAGGCGCGGAGCACCGACGGGGCGCCGGCGAGCACGCCGACGAACTTGGTGACCGCGCCGCCGGCCGCCTGGATGCTCTTGATCAGAGGGGCGCTCTCGTCGGGGGCCGTCAACTCGTCGTGGATCTGGAATCTGCTGACTGCTGTTTTGACTGTCACGTTGCTTCCCGCTTCCGACTCTGACTGGGCTTATTTCGCTTTGCAGAGCCTTTACGTGGCCTTTACTTTACTTTGAGCCGATAACTTACGAGGAGTAAGTTATACCTGCTTTTGGCGCCGCCCGCAAGCCGGGGCTTCGCCTGGCCTCTACCCCGAATACGCCGGCCGGAACCCGATCGGTTCACTTCGCCTATCGTTGCGCCCTCTCGCGGACAAGCCCAAGGAGGCCGGAATGGCAGATCAACCCAAGAACGCCGCTGACGTCGCCCAGATCGTCAAGGAAAGCGACGTGCGCTTCGTCCGCCTCTGGTTCACCGACGTGCTGGGCCAGCTGAAGAGCTTCTCGATCAACGCCGCCGAGCTGGAGGACGCCTTCGACGGCGGCATGGGCTTCGACGGCTCCTCGATCACCGGCTTCAACCCGATCGAGGAGTCCGACATGATCGCGATGCCCGACCCCTCGACCTTCGCGCTCGTCCCCTGGCGTCCCGAGGAGGAGAACGCGGTGGCGCGGATGTTCTGCGACATCCGGGTGCCGGGCGGCGGCGCCTACGAGGGCGACCCGCGCTGGATCCTGCGGCGGGCCCTGAAGCGCGCCGAGGAGCTGGGCTTCGACGCCTACAACGTCGGCCCCGAGCTGGAGTACTTCTACTTCCGCTCCGCCAAGCCGGAGGGCGGCGTGCCCGAGGTGCTCGACGAGGGCGGCTACTTCGACCTGACCACGCTGGACGCCGGCTCCGACGTGCGCCGCGAGACGGTGCTGGCGCTGGAGAAGATGGGCATCCACGTCGAGTACACCCACCACGAGGTCGGGCCCTCCCAGCACGAGGTCGACATGCGCTACAAGGACGCGCTGGCGATGGCCGACGACTGCATGACCTACCGGATCGTGGTCAAGGAGTACGCGATGAAATACGGCTGGCACGCCACCTTCATGCCGAAGCCGCTGTTCGGCGAGAACGGCTCCGGCATGCACGTCCACCAGTCGCTGGCCAAAGACGGCCGCAACGCCTTCTACGACGCCGACGACCCGTACTTTCTATCGCCGACCGCGAAGTCGTTCATCGCCGGCCAGCTCAAGCACGCGCGGGAGATCTCGCCGCTCTTCGCCCAGTGGGTCAACTCCTACAAGCGGCTCGTGCCGGGCTACGAGGCGCCGGTCTACCTGGCCTGGTCGCGCCGCAATCGCTCGGCGCTGATCCGGGTGCCGCTCTACCACCCCGGCAAGGAGAACGCGACCCGGGCCGAGCTGCGCTGCCCGGACCCGGCCTGCAATCCCTACCTGTGCTTCGCCGGGATGTTGCAGGCGGGGCTGGAAGGGGTCGAGAAGGGCTACGAGCTGCCCGAGCCGATGGAGCAGAACCTCTACCACCTCTCGCAGGAGGAGCTGGCGCATCAGGGGATCGAGCAGTTGCCGGCGACGCTGGGGGAGGCGGTCGAGGTGGCCGCCGAGTCGGAGCTGGTGCTGCGGACCTTGGGCGAGCATACGTTCCGGCGGTTTGTGGAGATCAAGCGGCAGGAATGGGACGACTACCGGGTGCAGGTGACTCCGTTCGAGATCGAGAATTTCTTGCCGGTTCTCTAGAGAAGATCGCCCAGGGCCTGGGGGTCGGTGGTTGGGGCTTTGCAGGTGAAGTGCTCGCAGACGTAGGCCGTGGGGCGGCCCTCGATGGTGGGGCGTCCTTGGAGTAGAGCGGGGGTCGTGTTCTCGGGGCCGCCGGCCAGGACCAGGTGGGGTCGATATTTCCAGCGAACGACCTTGGTGAGCTGGGTTAGGTCCTCGCCGATCAGGGCTACCTCTTTGGTTGGGGAAAGGTGGAAGTCGAGGGCACTGAGGAGGTGGGCGAAGGCCTCGGGGTGCTGGGCGGCGGTTTTGGCGAATAGGCGGAAGACGGATGCGGCCTGTTGCTCGTAGGTGCGGTTGCCGGTTAGGGCCGCTAGGCGGAGGAGGCCGAAGGCGGCGGCGGAGTTGCCTGAGGGGATTGGGTGGTCTCCTATCTCCTTGCGGCGGGCTATCAGGGGTTCGTGGTCGTTTGAGGTCGAATAGAAGCCGCCGCGGTCGGGGTCGCTGAAGTTGGCGATCGTGGTGTCGGCCAGGGACTGGGCACGGTCGAACCAGCGTTGCTCAAAGGTCGATTCGTAGAGGGTCAGTAGCGCTTCAAGGAGGAAGGCGTGGTCCTCTAGGTAGGCGTTCAGGTGAGCCTTGCCGTCCTTGTAGGTTCGGAGGAGGCGGCCGTCGGGGACGCGCAGGGAGCCGAGCACGAACTCGGCGCACTGGCGTGCCGAGTCGAGGTAGTCGTCGCGCTCCAGGACGGCGCCGGCCTCGGCCAGGGCGGCGAGCATGAGGGCGTTCCATGAGGTTAGGCGCTTGTCGTCGAGGCTTGGCCAGACTCGCTTGGACCGGGCCTCTAAAAGGGTGCGGCGCGCCTCGGCGAGGCCGGGTGGCTCGGGCGCCGCGGCGCCCGTTGCGAGGTGGAGGATGTTGCGGCCCTCGAAGTTGCCCGCCTCGGTGATGCCGTAGAAGTCGATGACCTTCTGGGCGTCGTCGCCGAGGATCTCGCGGATCTCGGCGGGGGTCCAGACGTAGAAGCGGCCCTCCTCGCCCTCGGAGTCGGCGTCTAGGGCGGAGTAGAAGCCTCCCTCGGGGCCGCGCATCTCGCGTAGGGCCCAGTCGAGCGTCTCCTCGCAGACGCGTCGGTAGCGCTCGTGGCCGAGGGACTGCCAGCCGTGCAGATAGGCGCGGGCGAGCAGGGCGTTGTCGTAGAGCATCTTCTCGAAGTGGGGGACGAGCCAAACGGCGTCGACCGAGTAGCGGGAGAAGCCGCCGCCGAGCTGGTCGTAGATGCCTCCTGCCAGCATCGCGTCGAGGGTCGTCTCGACCATCTCGCTCTCGCCGCGGGCGAGCAACAGCTCCAGCGCCGAGGCGGGCGGGAACTTCGGCGCCCCGCCGAAGCCGCCGCGCTCAAGGTCGGCGCCTGCCCGCAGCGCCCCGACCGCCCCGTCGAGGAGGCGGGCGTCGGGCGACTCCGCCGCCGGCTCGACCTGCCCGATCGCGCCGAGCCGGGCACGGGTCTGCGGCGCCCGCTCCCGCAGCTCGTCGCGCTTGCCCGCGAAGGCGTCGACCACGGCCTCCATCACCATCCGGAAGCTCGGCATGCCGCGGCCCTCCTCGGGCGGGAAGTAGGTGCCGCCGTGGAAGGGCACGCCCTCGGGGTCGAGGAAGACGGTCATCGGCCAGCCGCCGTGGCCGCTCATCGCCTGCACCGCCTCCATATAGAGGGCGTCGACGTCGGGGCGCTCCTCGCGGTCGACCTTGACGTTGACGAAGTGCCCGTTCATGTAGGCGGCGGTGTCGGGGTCCTCGAAGGACTCGCGCTCCATCACGTGGCACCAGTGGCAGGCGGAGTAGCCGACCGAGAGCAGGATCGGACGGTCCTCATCGCGTGCCCGGGCCAGCGCCTCGGCGCCCCAGGGGTACCAATCCACCGGGTTGTCTCGGTGCTGGAGCAGGTATGGGCTGGTCTCCTGCGCGAGGCGGTTCGGCATCTGTTCCAGCCTACTTATGACTACCTGGAGGCTCACTATTCGCCGTCGCCACTCGCCAAAACTTGGGCGCAATGCCCCCTACCCGAGTGGGGCCGCAACTCGGGGGAGGGGAAAGGTCTACGTTCTCTAAGTGACGAACGAGCGACTCAAAGCCCAGAGCGAGCCGACTATCGCCGCCGTCCTGAAAAAGCTCGATCCGGAGGATCGCGCAGTTGTGGTCGGGGCGCTGGCCAGGGCCGAGAAGACCGAGGCCGAGCTGCGCTACATCGCCGACCACGACTCGCTCACCGGCCTGCTCGACCGGCGTCGCTTCCGCGCCGAGCTGGACCAGTACGTCTCCTTCAGCGCCCGCTACGGCGGCCAGGGCGCGGTGATGATCATCGACATCGACGGCCTCAAGGCGGTCAACGACACGCTGGGGCAC
>DATMRN010000127.1:0-3192 GCA_035566275.1 Solirubrobacterales bacterium
CAGGTTCGAAGAGCGTGTGGGTCGAGCGCTCGAAGTCGATCACCTGCCGGCCGTTGGCGATCGCGTCGGAGCGCTGGCTGTCGGCGATTCCGCGCACCAGCTCGTAGGCGGTGTCGACCAGGACGAGGATGCCGAGCTGGCGGCCGGCGTCGCCCCAGCCCTGGGGCAGCCTGGCCTCTATTCGCGTGAAAGCCCGAGACACGGGGGTGATTGTAATTCGCCGGTTAACGGGAGCGCTCGGCGCGCGGGTGGCTAGGGTCCGCGGGCATGGCGTGGAAGCGACCGGACAAGCGGAGGGTCAGGGCGATTCGGGATCGGTTGCGGGAGATGTATGGGCGGCCGGTCAATGAACCGCACGGGCACCCGATCGCCGAGCTGGTCAAGACCGTGTTGTCGCAGCACACGAGCGACCGCAACAGGGACCGGTCGTTTGCGGCGCTGCGGGAGCGGTTCCCTACCTGGGAGGAGGTGCGGGACGCCCCGGTTGAGGAGGTTGAGGAGGCGATCCGGCCGGGCGGTCTCGGCAAGCAGAAGGCGCCGCGGATTCAGGCGATCCTCGAGCAGGTCGGCGAGCCTCCCGACCTCGACTGGACCGCGCCCCCTACGCCGCGGGGGGAGTCGCTGGAGTTCCTCCTGTCGCTGCCGGGGGTGGGGCGGAAAACAGCGGCCTGCGTGTTGATCTTCACCTGGGGCATCCCGGAGATCCCGGTCGATGTCCACATCCATCGGGTCGGGGGGCGGCTCGGCCTGTTTTCGCCCAAGGCCTCCTTCGAGCGGGCCCACGACGAGATGCTGGCGGTCGTCGACCCAGAGGACGCCTACGAGCTGCACATGAACCTGATCCGCCACGGTCGTGAGGTCTGCCGCCCGAAGCCGCGCTGCGAAGAATGCGGGCTGCGGCGGATGTGCCCCTGGTACCGCAACGAGCGCCGGAGCGCCAGTAGTATCCCCGCCGCCGGCCGGCGGGACTGACCCGGGGGACCGGCTCCAAACACCGCCTAATGAGCAAACGCACCTTCGTAATCTTCGGGCTGCTGGTCGTGGTCCTCGCGGTCCTCATCCCCTGGCTCGCATTCCGTTCGCGCGGCGACGCCGAAACCGGCGCGCAGCAGGTCCCCTCCAACCTGAAGGGCGGCCAGGCCCTCTTCCAGACCAACTGCGGCACCTGCCACACGCTCTACGCGGCGGGCACCGACGGCAACTACGCGCCCAACCTCGACCTGCTGCTGGCGCCCTCCGGCCCCCCGAGCGGTCCCACCGCCCAGCAGACGATCAAGTCGACCGAAGGCCGCGTCCTCAACGCGGTCGAAAACGGCGTCGACACCATCACCACCCCCGGCCGCATGCCCGCCGGCATCCTCAACAAGTCGCAGGCCAAAGAAGTGGCCGAATTCGTCGCCCACACCGCCGGCGAGGGATAGCCAGCCGGGGTCGGCAGAGCCCCGACCCAAATCGAAGTTGCGGAAAGAGTGACGGCGTTATTTCCCTGCGCGAATTCGTTTGCAATTCGTGAGTGATCTGCCATAATGACACTTAGATTTTCTAGCCAGTCAAGACGAAATCCCTGGAGGTACGCACGAAGTGGGCAAGACGATCGGGATCGACCTGGGCACTACAAACTCCTGCGTCGCCGTGATGGAGGGCGGCGAGCCGACCGTTCTCGAGAACGCCGAGGGGGGGCGGACCACGCCGTCCGTGGTCGCCTTCACCGACTCGGGCGAGCGCCTGGTCGGCACCGTGGCGAAACGCCAGGCGGTGATGAACCCCGAGAACACGGTCTTCTCGATCAAGCGGTTCATGGGTCGCAAGGAGGCCGAAGTCAAAGAGGAGGAGACGATCGTCCCCTACGAGGTCGTCGCCGGGCCGAACGGGGACGTGCGCGTCGAGGCACAGGGCAAGCAATACAGCCCGCCGGAGATCAGCGCGATGATCCTGCAGAAGTTGAAAGCCGACGCCGAAGCGAAGCTGGGCGAGACGGTCGACAGCGCGGTGATCACCGTCCCGGCCTACTTCAACGACGACCAGCGCCAGGCGACCAAGGACGCCGGCAAGATCGCCGGCCTCGACGTCAAGCGGATCATCAACGAGCCGACCGCGGCCTCGCTGGCCTACGGGCTCGACAAAGAGAAGACCGACCAGACGATCCTCGTCTTCGACCTCGGCGGCGGCACCTTCGACGTCTCGGTGCTGGAGATCGGCGACGGCGTCTTCGAGGTGAAGGCGACCGCCGGCGACAACCACCTGGGCGGCGACAACTGGGACAAGGCGATCGTCGAGTGGCTGGTCGCCGAGTTCAAGCGCGACCAGGGCGTCGACCTGGCGCAGGACAAGAACTCGCTGCAGCGTCTCTACGAGGCGGCTGAGAAGGCGAAGATCGAGCTCTCCTCGACCCAGGAGACTCAGATCAACCTGCCCTTCATCACCGCGGTCGAGGGGCAGCCCAAGCACCTCGACCTGAAGCTCTCCCGCTCGAAGCTGAACGAGCTGACCGCCGACCTGCTGGAGCGGATCGTCGGACCGGTGAAACGGGCGCTGGACGATGCCGCCGGCTTGGCGATCGACCACGTTGTGCTGGTCGGCGGGATGACCCGGATGCCGGCGGTGCGCGACCGGGTCAAGGAGCTGACCGGCAAGGACCCGCATCAGGGGGTCAACCCCGACGAGGTGGTCGCGGTCGGCGCCGGGATCCAGGCCGGAGTGCTGGCGGGAGACGTCAAGGACGTGCTGCTGCTCGACGTCACCCCGCTGACCCTCGGGATCGAGACCAAAGGCGGCGTGATGACGAAGCTGATCGAGCGCAACACGACGATCCCGACCAAGAAGTCGGAGACCTTCTCGACCGCCGACGACAACCAGCCCTCGGTCGAGATCCACGTGCTGCAGGGCGAGCGCGAGATGGCGAGCGGCAACAAGAGCCTCGGCAAGTTCCAGCTGACCGGGATCCCGCCGGCGCCGCGCGGGCTGCCGCAGATCGAGGTCACCTTCGACATCGACGCCAACGGCATCCTCCACGTCACGGCGAAAGACCTGGGGACCGGCAAAGAGCAGAAGATCGAGATCAAGTCGGGCTCCGGGCTGTCTGAGGACGAGATCAAGCGCATGGTGTCCGACGCCGAGACGCACGCCGACGAGGACCGCCGCGCGCGCGAGCTCGCCGAGGCCCGCAACACCGGCGAGAACGCCGCCTACCAG
>DATMRN010000128.1:0-10837 GCA_035566275.1 Solirubrobacterales bacterium
GCCCTCGCCGCTCAGCGCTACCCCGGCGTAGCGAGCGACAAGGCCCTGTCCCGCATGGGCCGAGAACAGCTCTGGAACGACATCGCCGAAGAGCCGCTCGAATACGCGGGCTTCGTCGCGACCAAGATCGGCGCGATCTGGTCCCACGGCCCCCGCGACGTGATGCGCCGGCCCGTCTGGGAGGCCCTGCACTGGGTACTCGTGGCCTTCGGTTTACTCGGCCTGATCGTCCTGGCGAAGCAACGCCGCTGGGAGGCCCTCCTGCTGGTCACGATCTTCCTCTCGATCACAGCGATCAGCGCCCTGCTGGTCGCCTCTCCGCGCCGGGTCCTGGTAATGCTGCCCCTGATCGCAACTCTGGCCGGAGTCGGAGTCGTCTGGGCATCGAACGCGCTGCTGGAGGGACGCCGGACCCCCTCCCCGTGAATTTCGTCGCCCGCCTATGGCGGTCTCCGGATGTGTGAGCGCGGCTGGCGCCGCGCAACAACCAGATTCCATATCGGGGGACATTCCCGGGGAGGGGGTCCGGCGTCCCTTGTCAACACGCATCTCGACCCGTGTCGAGAAGGGCCTACCGCAACCAGGTTCGAACGATCGCATTGGCAAAGCCGAGCCCGTAGCGGACGACCGCCGGCTTCTTCGAGTGGCCGTGAAGCCGCTGCTCGACGGTGATCGGGATCTCCTTGGCTGGGATTCCTCGCTTGATCGCCTCGATCATGAACTCGGAGGTGTGGAACTGCTCCTGGCGGAGGACGAGTTGGGGGAGGACCGTGGTGCGGACGGCTCGGTAGCCGTTGGAGCAGTCGGTTACGTGGGTGCGGGTTATGAGGGATACGAGGCGGTTGAAGAAGACGATGCCCATCTCGCGGGCGAGATGGTTGCGATCGGCCTGGCCGAGGACTCGGGAGCCGTGGGCCACGTCGACCTCGCCCTCTAGGACCGGTTCGACCAGGCGCTCCATCTCTGAGGGAAGGTGCTGGCCGTCGGCGTCGAGGGTGACGACGATCTCGGCCCCGGAGTCGACCATCAGCCGGTAGCCGGTTCGCAGGGCGGCGCCGCCACCGCGGTTGATCAGGTGGCGGGCGACGATCGCGCCGTGCCCGGCGGCGACGTCGCCGGTGCCGTCACGGGAGCCGTCGTCGACCACGAGCACCGCCGTTTCCACGCCGCAGACCTCGTCCGGCATCCGGTCGAGGACGTGGCCGATGTTCTCGGCCTCGTTGTAGGCGGGGACGAGGATCGCGATCTTGCCGCGGAAGCGCTCCGGCAGGTTCGCCTGGCGAAACTCCTCCCAGGCGAGGCCCTCGAGCACCGCCGATACCTGGCGCGAGTTGCGGGCCGCTTGGGACAGGGCCCGGAGGATCAGAAGGAAGAGGACGAAGATCGCGAAGACGGCGAGGCCGAGGATGCGGCCACCGTTGCCCTTCTGGAAGGAGAAGGCCGAGAGCAGCTTGTCGGTGATTTCGGTGCCGGAGACGATCGCCAGCCCGAGCCCCGCAGCGAGCAGGATCAGCACGTCGACGTTGCGCAGCGAGTGGCGGCGGATCAGCGCGTAGGCGACGATCGCCACGGCGACGATCAGACCGACGCTGCGCAGCGCGGTCAGTGCGGACGGAAAGAGGCTTGCCTGGACCGGCATGGGGCGCCAGAGGATAGGGCGGGTTACGACCTATGCCTGGGCGCCGCTTTGCGCCGCGGGGTGCGGCTCGCGCCCTCGCTCCCTCCCCCGGCCCCCGGCCCAGGCGAGCGCGACGGCGGCGAGTGGGAAGGCCAGCGTCATCAGCACCTCGTTGCGGCGGGGGGCGGCCAGCGAGACCGCGCCGACCACGGTGACGACGACGATCGGCGACGCCATCGCCGTTAGCTCCCACCACCAGCGCCGCCGGGCGAGCAGCCCGAACCCGGCCAGCCCCAGGGCGACGATCAGAAGCTGGGCAGCCCGCCCGGCGGTGCTGCTCATCGCTTCGCCGACGCCGCTGCTCCACATTCGCCCGACCTTGCGCACGGTCATCGCCAGGTAGCCGATCGGGTCTTCGCCGAAGTAGTGGGAGAAGTTCTGCCTGCCGATCTTGCCGAGGGCGGAGTCGCGGGGCAGGTCCGGGTAGCGGGCGGCGACCCGATCGAAGAGCGGCGTCGGGTTCACCCCTTCGAGCGCAGCCGAGTTCGGACCGAGGTCGCGGTGCAGGTAGCGCTTCGCCAGCAACGCCTTGACCCGCTGGTATTCGCCGTCGGCGGGCAGGAAGGTGCCGACGTAGAGCGCCTTGCCGTCGCCGGTCGAGATCGGCACGACCCGGCCGAGGACCACCGCGTTGCGCACCGTCCAGGGGACGATCGGCACCAGGAGGGCAGCGACGAGCAGCGCCGCTCCGGCGAGTCCCGGTCGCCAGCCACGCTCCCTGCCCACCCGGATCGCCGCGAGCAGGACGAAGGCCGCCCCAACCAGCAGGTACTCGGGGCGGATCAGCGCCGTCAGCCCGAACAGCAGCCCGGGCAGGAGCCAAGCTCGCAGGCGCTCTTGTTCGCTCGCCCAGAGGAAGGCGAGCACCGCAGCGGGCAGGGTGAAGATCGCCGGCGGCTCGCTCATCAGCTCCCCGCTCGAATGGATGAAGGGCGGATAGACCGCCACAGCGAAGGCCGCAATCAGCCCGGCGCCTCCCCCACCAAGCCGTCTCCCCAGCAGGAAGACGACGACGATCGCCGCCACCCCGAGTAGCGCCTCGACGATTCGAGCAGTCCCTTCTCGCGGCCCTCCGGTCGCGTAGAAGCTCGCTGCGTAGAGGAGTGGCGCCCCCGGTGACCAGTCGCTCGAGTCGCGGAAAGTCGACCCGCCGTAGCTGCCTTCCTCGTACAGCGCCTTCGACAGCGCGTAGTAGGCGTGCGAGTCGGCGGCCGGGTTGGCGACGGGTTGGACGACGCTGTAGGCCCGCAAGCCCAGCCCGAGCGCCAAGATCGCCGCCAGCAGCGCCAGCGTTGTTCGCCCATACTTCCCTGGAAGAGCCCGAACCCTGCCCTCGACGCGGCTGCTCAGCGATGCCATCGCGCCAGGCTATCCGGGGTCTGGACTGCGGAACGGCTAGAGGAGGGAACGCCGGTGTCCCTACCCCACGCCCGGATGTCGAACTTCAGCGGGATCGGGCAAGTAAAGATCGGTGCCACAGCGAGGGCAGACCTGGACGTAGAGCTTGACCGCCTTGCGGCAGGTGGGGCACTGCCGTTCGGGTTCGGCCTTCTCGGAGCGGTAGAGAATCACCGCGACCAGCCCGAGTATCGGCAGCAGGGTGCCGATCAGCAACCAGAGCCAGAAGGAGCTGCCCTTGTTCTTGCCGATGATTCCGGCGGGGAGGCCGAAGAAGAAGGCGATGACCAGATACTCGTAGCCCATCGCCCTATTTCAGCGGTTTTGGGTGGCCGATCGAGCCGACCTCGGATATGTCGCGGCGGAAGGGCAGGCTGGCGGTCCAGTCGATCACCGCGCGGGCCTTGCGGGCGGCGCCGGGGATCTGGCTCATGTGGTAGGTCCGGGCCATCCACCAAGCCGGGAAGCCGCGGAAGGTGCGGCTGCCGACCTTGCCGACCGCCTTGTAGCGACCGAGGTTGACAAAGGCCGCGTTGCCCCGGTACTCGAAGGGCCGTGGCGAGCCGATCCCCAGCTCAGCGGCGATGTTGCGCGCCGCGACCGGGCCCTGGCGGACCGCGTGCTGGGCGGTCGGCGGGCAGGTGCCGCCGCGCGGGTTGGGTGCCGCAGCGCAGTCGCCGATCGCCCAGACCGAGTCCATCCCCTGCACCCGCAGGTGACTGTCGACCGACACCCGGCCGCGCTCGTCGAGGGGGACGCTGAGGCTTCGCAGGCTCGGGTGTGGAGTGACACCCGCGGTCCAGACGACGGTCCGGGTCGCCAGCGTCTCGCCGGTGGAGAGTCGAGCGCTGTCGGCGGTCACCTCCTCCAGGGTGACGCCGAGGCGGACGTCGATCCCGCGCCCACGCAGCTCGCGAAGGGCGTAGTCGGCGAGCTGGGGATCGATCTCGGGCAGGACACGGTCGGTCGCCTCGACCAAGACCCAGCGCATCCCGTGCAGGCGGGCGCGCGGATAGCTCTCCATCGCGTCAGCGGCGAAGTCCTGCAGCTCGGCCAGCGCCTCCAGCCCGGCATAGCCGCCGCCGACGAAGACGTAGGTGAGCAGCCGGTCTCGCCGAGCCGGGTCCTCGGTCGCGTTCGCTTCCTCCAGCGTCTCGACCACGTGGTTGCGCAGCCAGATCGCGTCGGCGAGGTCCTTGAAGCCGACCGCGTGCTCGGCGAGGCCGGGGACCGGCAGCACGCGCGAGACCGAGCCGAGCGCAAGCAGCAGCTGGTCGTAGGGAAGCTGCTCGACCGAGCCGTCCTTGGCCCGCAGCTCGACCGTGCGCGCCTCGGGGTCGTGCCCCTCGACCGATCCCAGCCGCAGGTAGGTGCGCCTGAGCATTTCCCGCAGCGGCGTCACCACGTGCCGCGGCTCCAGCGTCCCCGCCGCGGCCTCCGGCAGGAACGGCGTGTAGAGCATGAAGTTGACGTCGTTGACGAGGACCAGCCGGGCCGACTGCTTCGGCATCAGCCGCTCCAGCTCCCGAGCCGCCGCCGCTCCCCCGAACCCTCCACCGACGATGACGACGTTCCAGGCCATGCGGCCAAGTTAGCACTTTGTGACAGAGTGTTACAAAGTGCTGAAACGCACTCAGCCGGCGAGCTTCTGCTTGATCAGCCGGTTGATCTCGCCGCCGTCGGCGCGGCCCCTGGTCTCGCGCATCACCGCACCGACGATGGCGCCGATCGCCTTCTCGTTGCCGGAGCGGATCTGCTCGGCGGCCTCGGGGTTGGCCTCTACCGCGGCGGCGACTATCGACTCCAGCTCGCCGCTGTCGGAGATCTGGGTCAGGCCCTCGCGCTCGACGATCGCCGCCGGGTCGCCGCCCTCGGCGACCAGCGTCGCGAGCACCGCCTTGCCGCTGCCGTGGGAGATCTTCTTCTCCTGGACCAGCGCGGCCAGCGCGGCCAGGGACTCGGGCGAGACCCTGGACCCGGAGGCGCTCGTCCCTTCGCCGTCCTGGCGCAGCGCCGCGGCCAGCTCGCCCGTCACCCAGTTGGCGACGACTCGCGGGTCCATGCCCTCGACTGCGTCCGCGGCGCGTTCGAAGTAATCGGCCGTGTCGGGATCGGCGGCGAGCAGCGTGGCGTCGGCGGCGGCGAGCCCCATCTCCCCCACGTAGCGCTCGATTCGGGCCACCGGCAGCTCAGGCAGCGATTCCCGCGCCTCGCGCAGCATCTCCTCGGTCGGCGCCAGCGGCACCAGGTCGGGCTCGGGGAAGTAGCGGTAGTCGTGGGCCTCCTCCTTGGAGCGCAGCGAGGTCAGCGATCCGCTCTGGGGGTCGAAGTGCAGCGTCTCCTGGACGACGGTCCCCCCCACCTCGATCAGCTCCTGCTGCCGCGCCAGCTCGGCCTCGACCCCGCGCTGCAGGAAACGGAAGCTGTTCATGTTCTTCAGCTCCGTCTTCGTGCCCAGCTCCTCACTGCCCGGCGGGCGCACCGAGACGTTGGCGTCGCAGCGCAGGCTCCCCTCCTCCATGTTGACGTCGGAGACGCCGAGCTGGCGGACCGTGGTGCGCAGCAGCCGCGCCCACTCGGCCGCCTCGGCGGCGCTGCGCAGGTCGGGCTCGGTGACGATCTCGACCAGCGGGGTGCCGCCGCGGTTGAAGTCGACGAGGGAAGCGCCGGAGCCGTGGATGCGGCCGGACTCGCCGACGTGGACCATCTTCGCCGCGTCCTCCTCGAGGTGGGCGCGGTGGATGCGCACGTCGCCGAGACGGCCGTTGCTCGCCAGCGGAATGTCGTACTGGCTGATCTGGTAGGCCTTCGGGCTGTCGGGATAGAAGTAGTTCTTGCGGTGGAAGATCGAACGCGCCGCGACCTCACACTCAAGCGCCGCGGCGATCTGGAGCGCGTAGCGGATCGCCTGCTCGTTGGGGACCGGCAGGACGCCTGGATGGGCGAGGCAGACCGGGCAGGTGTGGACGTTGGGCTCGTCGCCGAAGGAGAGCTCGCAGCCGCAGAACATCTTCGTCCGGGTGGAGAGCTGGACGTGGATCTCCAGCCCGATCACCGCCTCCAGCTCAGGCATCGGCGGCTCCCTGTGGCTTGGCGTCGAAGCCGATCGCTCCCTCCAGCGCGAAGGCCGCCTCCAGCAGCCGCTGCTCGGCGAAGGCGGGGGCGGCGATCTGGAAGCCGACCGGGAGCCGCGGGCCTCCCCCGGCGGGCTCGGCTAGGCCGGCCGGGATCGAGATCGCCGGGATGCCCGCGAGGCTCATCGGCACCGTGAAGAAGTCGTTGAGGTACATCGCCAGCGGGTCGTCGGTCTTCTCGCCGAGACCGAAGGCGACCGAGGGCGAGGTCGGGGTGACGACGAAGTCGAAGTCGGCGAAGGCGGCGGCGAAGTCCGCGGCGATCTCGGTGCGGACCTTCTGCGCCTGGCCGTAGTAGGCCTCGTAGTAGCCGGAGGAGAGCGCGTAGGTGCCGAGCATGATGCGGCGCTTGACCTCCGCGCCGAATCCCTCGGCGCGCGTCGTCTCATACATCTCGACCAGGTCGCCGGCGGTCTCCGCCCGCATCCCGTAGCGGACCCCGTCGTAGCGGGCGAGGTTGGACGACGCCTCGGCCGGGGCGATCACGTAGTAGGCGGAGATGCCGTGCTCGGCGTGCGCCAGCGGCGCCTCCGCGACTTCGCCGCCGAGCCGCTCGATCGTCTCCAGCGTCGCCTCGAAGACCTCCCGCACCCCGGGCTCGACCCCGTCCCGTGCCAGCTCCGCCGGCACCGCGAAGCGCAGCCCCTTGAGGTCCTCGCGACTGGGCGCTTCGATCCCGCCCTCGATCCCAACCGAGGTCGAGTCGCAGGGGTCGCGGCCCTGCAGCGCCTGAAGCATCAGCGCCGAGTCGGTCACATCCCTGGTGAGCGGTCCGCACTGGTCCAACGACGACGCGAAAGCGATCATCCCGTAGCGAGAGACCGCCCCATAGGTCGGCTTCAGCCCGACGATCCCGCAGAGCGCCGCCGGCTGCCGGATCGACCCCCCGGTATCGGTCCCGATCGCGCACGGAGCCAACCCCCCGGCCACAGCCGCCGCCGACCCCCCCGAGGACCCGCCGGGCACCCGCCCCCGGTCCCATGGGTTGAGCACAGGCCCGAACGCCGAGTTCTCGCTGGAGGAGCCCATCGCGAACTCGTCCATGTTGGTCTTCCCCATCACCTGCGCCCCCGCATCGCCCAACCGCCTCACGGCGGTCGCGGTGTACGGCGGGCGATAGCCCTCGAGGATGCGCGATGCCGCGGTGGTCTCGATGCCCTCGGTGCAGAAGATGTCCTTGACGGCGACCGGGATGCCGGCCAGGGGACCGTCGCCACTGCCGGCACAGCCCGGCCTGCCGGGCTCGGCCCGCCACAGGTAGGCGTTCAACTCGTCCCCGGCGGCAGCCGCGACCCAGGCGGCGAGGTACTCCTCGGACGAGACCTCGCCCGCTGCGATCCGCTCCGCCGCCTGCGCGACGGTCAGCTCCAGCAACTCCCCCATCAGGCGTCAGCCTGCGGCGAAGGAACCCGAAACGCCCCATCGACCGAGTCCGGAGCCTGCTCCAGCACCACGTCTCTGGGCCAGCTCGGCCGCGGCTCATCGGCCCGCAACACGTTCTCCAACTCGACCACATGCGATGTCGGCGGAACGTCATCGAGATCAAGGGCAGCGATCCGATCGACGTGTTCGAGAATCCCCGACAGCTCCACGGTCATCCGCTCCACTTCGTCCTCTGCCAGGCGCAACCGGGCCAACCGCGCGACATGAAGTACCTGCTCCCGATCGATCACGCGCGGGATTCTAGGCGGCGGCCGCGAATCGTCGCGGGGGCGCGGGTAGGGGTGGAGCGTCTTGCACTTTTTCGGCAACCCAACCGCGGCCAGCCGACCACGCCCCACCGAAAAAGTTAAGCGGAACCCCTACCCGCGCCCCCGCGCCACCCCCCTGGCTGTCCAGCCAGTTAGAGTGCCCCGCGAATGCGGGGACCACCGGCCGAGAGATTCGTCGTCTTCAACCTGCGCCTGCTCGCCGTCAGCTTCGCCATCGTCGGCATCTTGTTCATAGCCGTCCCCAACGGAGTCCTGAACACGATCTCCGACCTGGGCGACGATCTCGGCGGCTTCACCCGCGCCCCCCACACGACCGAGCAGCTATGGCTGGCCCTCGCCTTCGCCTACATGGTGGTGATCACCGGCATCTGCATCGTGGCTCAGGCCGACGTCGTCCGCTACCGCCCGATCCTGCTCGTCCTGGCAGCCGGCAAGACCGCATCGTCGCTCGGCTCGCTCGGCTTCTACGTCTTCGACCAGCACGTCTTCATCTACCTGCTGAACTTCCTGGTCGACGGCTTCCTCGCCCTCCTGGCGCTCTGGCTGTGGTCGCTGGCCGGCAAGGTCGGGCGGCCAGCCGACCCCGGTTGACAGCGCGCGCCGGGGCTCTCGGCCGCTGAGCAACGCACCCTGAGCGCGATCTGCGCGACGATGGCCCCCGGCCTCGACGGCCTGCCGGCGGCCGAGCGCGACGTCGACGTCTCCGGTCCCGTCGCCGAGTTCCTCACCTCGGTCTCGCCCCGAGTCCTCGCCCGCCTCAAGCTTGGCCTGCGCGCCTTCGAGTGGCTGCCCTTCCCCTGGCGGTTCAGCCGCCTCGACCCCGAGGCTCGGGAGGACTTCCTCCACCGCATGGAGGGCTCCCGTTTCGGCCTCCACCACGACCTGCTACTGATGGCGAAGGTCTTCTCGACCCTCGGCTACGCCGTCACCCCACAGGTGAAGGAGCGGATCGGGTTCGAGACGAGCTGCGCCCTGGCCGACGGGTCGCTGCCCGAGCCGGCCGGCTCGCTCGGGGACATCGAGCCCCAGGGCGACGGCGAGGAGTGCGACGTGGTCATCGTCGGCTCCGGCGCCGGGGGCGCGGTCGCCGCGGCGACGCTGGCCGAGGCGGGCCTCGACGTGATCGTGCTGGAGGCAGGCGACCACTACGACCGCGACAGCTACCCGAGCGAGCCGCTCGACGCGATCGCCTCCCTCTACCGCGACGGCGGCCTGACCATCGCCGAGGGCCGACCGCCGATCCCCGTCCCGGTCGCGAGGGCGCTCGGCGGCACCACGGTGATCAACTCGGGCACCTGCTTCCGAGCCCCCGACCCGGTCCTCGAGAACTGGCGGCGGCGCTTCGGGGTCTCCTGGGCGGGCGAGCTGGGCGCCGACTACGCCGATGCCGAGGAGTTCCTGCGGGTGACGCCGCTGGACCCGGAGCGGATGGGGCGCAACGGGCAGCTCGCGATGGAGGGCGCACAGGCGATCGGCGCGAGCAGCGGGCCGATCTCCCGCAACGCCGGCGACTGCGTGCAGTGCAGCTCCTGCCCCTTCGGCTGCCGGATCGACGCCAAGCGCGGCATGCACGTCAGCTACCTGCCACGCGCAGCGGCGGCCGGAGCGCGAATCCGCGCCGGGGTGCAGGCGCGCCGGGTGCTGGTCGAGGGCGGGCGTGCGGTCGGCGTGCGCTGCTCTACCGGCGGCGGCGCGAGCGGCAACGGCCACAGAAGCCCCTACACGGTCCGCGCTCGGCACGCGACGATCGTCGCCGGCGGCGCCCTGGGGACGCCCGAGCTGCTGCTGCGCTCCGGCCTCGGCGGCCGCCAGGTTGGCCGCAACCTCCACATCCACCCGGCCTGCTGGGTCGGCGCCCGCTACGAGGAGGAGGTGCGGGGCTGGGAGGGCGTGATGCAGAGCTACTACATCGATGAGTGGGAGCCGGCCGGGATCCTGCTCGAGGCGACCTTCACGCCGCTCGCCTTCGGCGGCGCCTGGCTGCTCGGCTCCGGGCGCGAGCACCAGCGGGCGATGCTCGACTTCGGCCACGTCGGCTCGATCGGCGTCCACCTCTCCGACCGCTCCTCCGGCCGCGTCGGCCTGGCCGGCGACGGCTCGCTGCGGACGACCTACGAGCTGACCGGCGACGACGCCCGCCGCCTCGGCTTCGGCATCGCCCGCGCCGCCGAGGTCCACTTCGCAGCGGGGGCGAGCGAGGTCTACCCCAACATCGGCCGGGTCGGGGTGCTGCGGCCGGGACAGCTCGCCGAGCTCGAGGCGACCGAGTTCAAGCCGTCGGAGCTCCGCCTCGAGGCCTTCCACCCGATGGGGACGGCGCGAATCGCCGCCGATCCGGGCGAGGGCGCCTGCGCCGCCGACGGCTCGGTCAGCGGCACAGCCGGCCTCTACGTCGCCGACGCCTCCCTCTTTCCCACCTCGGTCGGCGTAAACCCGATGATGACGGTGATCGCTTTTGCGAAGCAAGTGGCCCGGGGCATTGCCCTGGGAACAGCCGGTTAGAGAAAAGTCGAGCGACCCCGGAGCGCTCGGCGCCCCGGGGTCGCGTCAACCCAGAGTCCCTGCTCTAGACGCCGCTGCTGGGCGGCGGTGGAGGCGGGGGTGACGAGGGAGGCGGGGGCGATGTGGGAGGTGGCGGCGGCGGTGGCGGGCCGGCACTTGGGCCGCTGTCCGAGCCCCCGGAGAGGCGGTCGGCGGTGTCGCCGAAGGAGGCTCCTTCCTCTTTCATCGCGAGATAGCCGCCGTAGGCGATGCCGGCAGCGGCGATCAGGCCGAGGAAGATGCCGATTTCCACCGTCCCTTCGACCGAGACGCCGCCGAAGCTGCCGAAGCTCGGCGGGTCGACGATCCGAAACAGGATCAGCAGCACCGAGAGGCCGCCGAGCACGGCGACGACGGCGTTCATCGAGATCGGT
>DATMRN010000129.1:0-12762 GCA_035566275.1 Solirubrobacterales bacterium
GATCGAGATCGTGTTCCATTTCGGCACGTTTCGCCGGCAGTATTCGAAGATGTCGGTGGTCAGCCGCATCGTCGGCACGGGCGGGTAGATGTAGTTGCCGCGCGCCATGTACTCCTTCAGCACGTCGTTTTGGACCGTGCCGCGCAGCTTCCCGGAGGGGACGCCCTGTTCCTCGCCGACCAGCTCGTAGAGGAGGAGCAGGATCGCCGCCGGGGCGTTGATCGTCATCGAGGTGGAGACGCCGTCGAGGGGGATCTCCTCGAAGCAGATCCGCATGTCCTCGATCGTGTCGATCGGGACGCCGGTCCGCCCCACCTCGCCGCGGCAGAGCGGGTCGTCGGAGTCGCGGCCGAGCTGGGTCGGCAGATCGAAGGCCATCGAGAGCCCGGTCGATCCGTGCTCGATCAGGTAGCGGTAGCGCTCGTTGGTGTCCTCCGGCGTGGCAAAGCCCGCGTACTGGCGCATCGTCCAGAGCCGGTCGCGGTACATGCCCTCGTGGATGCCGCGGGTGAAGGGCGGCGAGCCGGGCTCGCCGAGGCGCTCCCGCAGGCCGGGGGCGACGTCGTCCTCGGTGTAGAGCCGGTTGATCTCGATGCCGGAGTCGGTGAAGACGCGCTCGTCGTCGGGGCCGACCAGCGGCGCGATCGTGCGGGGGGCCTCCTCCGCGAGGGGCTTGTCGGTCTTGCCCGTCATCTCCAGGAGGATATTGAGGGGCGGGCTTCCTACGCCGCCGCCAGCTCGGCGCGCCACCAGTCGAGCAGGTCGGCGACCGACTGGGAGAGGGGGATCTCAGGCGCCCAGCCGGTCTCCTCGCTGAGGCGGGCGGGGTCGCCGTAGACGACCGAGGGGTCGACAGGGCGGGCGAGGGAGGGGTCGGGCCTGACCTCCACCGGCAGCGGCGTCGCCTTCGCCATCTCTTCGACCAGGGCCTCCAGCTTAAGCGGGGCGCCCGAGCAGAGGTTGTATGTGCCGATCAGCTGCTGCTGGGAAGTCGCGACGAAGGCGCGTGCGGTGTCGCGGACGTCGGTGAAGTCGCGGACGGCGGCGAGGTTGCCGACCGCCAGCTCGACCCGCTCGGCGCCGGCCGCCTCCGCCGCGGCGATCTGACGGGCGAAGCCGGAGGCCGCGAAGGCGGGGGACTGCCCGGGGCCGAGCTGGTTGAAGGCACGGATCGTCGCGATCCGCAGCCCACGGCCCCGCGCGTAGGAGCCGCAGAGAACCTCCATCGCCGCCTTGCTCGCCCCGTAGGGGGTGACCGGCTTCAGCGCCAGCTCCTCGCCGAATGGAAGCCTGTCGTCGGTCGGCTCCCCGTAGACCTCGGCGGAGGAGACGCAGAGGAGGTGGGCGCCCGGCGTGTGGCGCGCCACCGCCTCGAACAGGTTGAGGACGCCGCCGGCGTTGACCGCGAAGGCCTCTCCGGGTCGCTCCCAGCTGGCCGCGACCGACGCGGCGCCCGCCATGTTGACGACCAGGTCCGGGGCGGCGGCCTCCACACAGGAGCCGACCGAGGTGGGATCGAGCAGGTCACAGAACACCCCCTCGTCGTGGGGCTCGCGGCTCGCGGCGAGGACGCGAAGCCCGGCGGACTCGGCCGCCTCGCGCACGTGCGCCCCGGCGAAACCGCGGGCGCCGATCAGCAGCATGGTCGGTTGCACCGGAACAAACTCCCAAAAAGTGGGTTGTGATGTACGCGTGCCGGGAATAGGCTTGGCAGCAAATCGACTTGCCGTAGTCGCCAATCAGGCAGCAGGGGGCGGCAAACAACGGAGGAACGACATGATCGATGCAACCCAGCCACGAACGAGCCTGGGGACGAAGCTGCCAGTAGTAGTCATGGCTGCCGCGCTGTTCGCGCTGCTTGCATTCGCTCCCTTCGCCTCGGCCGCTTCCGATCCGCTCGGCAGCGGTACCACCACCCTGAAGCTGAACAAGGGCTTCGCCAAGGCGCTGAAGAAGAACGGTGTGAAGGTGCTCAAGGTGAGCCCGGCCACGGTCAAAGGGACGACCGTGACACTCCCGGTAAGCGGCGGGTCGCTCGACCCGACCACCGGACAGGGAACCGTCAACCACAGCGGCGGGATCAAGTTCAAGGCCGGCAAGAAGAGCGCCACGCTGACGAGCTTCGTGCTCGACACGACGAAGAAGTCGCTGTCCGCGAAGCTCGGCAAGAAGAACCTGCAGGTCGCCTCGGTGGTGGGACTCTCGTTCACCCGCGAAGGCTTCGGCACCAACGTGAAGGTCGGCAAGCTGAAGCTGACGAGCAAGGCCGCCAAGGAACTGAACACGAAGCTCGGGTTCGGCGGGAAGAACGGCAAGAAGCACAAGCGGGCCTCGGTGAGCAAGGCGTCCTCGAAGGGCGTGTTCAAGGCCAATCAGGTCCTGGGCGGCTCGACGAGCGTGGCTCAGCCGAGCACGGTGACCATCCTTCCGGGTGGCAACGCGACGCTGACGACGAGTCTGCCGACGGTCATCAAGCTCACCAAAGTCAAAGTCGGAATCGAAACGATCGCGCCCACCACGGTCGCGGCCGCTGGCCCACCACCGGCGTACGCTTTCCCGATCGTCGGCGAATCGATCTCCACGACCGCGACGGCCGGGATCGTGAAGACGGCGGGTGGCTTGAAGCTGTCCCAGGTCTTTGTTCCAGGCTCAGTCGAAACCACGATGACGCTCGGCGCCATCTGGGTCGACTTGGGAGCGAAGACGGCGTCAGTGGAAGTCCTGGTCCAATCGAAAGGGATCAGTGAAAAACTCAACCTGGGCTCGCTCGGGCGCAGCTCGATTGCCGATATCAGCCTTACCGGAGCGACGGTGACAGCAAATCCGACGACGCGCACGGTCAGCGTCCAGAATGCAACCGCGACGCTGCAGGCGGTCACCGCCGAAACGCTGAATTCGGTGTTCGTGGAACCGTTCGAAAAAATCACGGCATCGAAAGCGGAACATTTCGCTGCGGGCGATCCGCTCGGGACGTTCTCATTCACCGCGCAGACGCAGTAGTCACGCGCAACATATGACCGGAAGGGGCGGCCACCGTGCCGCCCCTTTCTTCGTCATGGATTAGATGCGCGAGCGGCTAGTCCGAAGCGCCGACGAGGCGCTCCACGCCAGTCTGCTGGATCGTGTGGCGCAGGCCCTCGCGCAGCTCGACCTGCGGCTCCCAACCGAGCAGGTCACGGGCGCGGCCGATGTCGGGCCGGCGCTGCTGGGGGTCGTCGACCGGCAGCGGCTCGTAGACGATCTCCGAACGGGACTCGGTAACCTCGACCACGGCCTTTGCCAGGTCCAGCAGGGTGAACTCGTTCGGGTTGCCGATGTTGACCGGCGAGTGCACGTCGGACTCGGCGAGGCCGACGATGCCACGGATCAGATCGTCGACATAACAGAAGCTGCGCGTCTGGCTGCCGTCCCCGAACACGGTTAGCGGCCGGTCCTGCAACGCCTGGCGCAGGAAAGTCGGGATCGCCCGCCCGTCATGGGGCCTCATCCGCGGGCCGTAGGTGTTGAAGATGCGGACGATCGCGGTGTCGACGCCCTGCTGGCGGTGGTAGGCCATGGTCAGGGCCTCGGCGTAGCGCTTTGCCTCGTCGTAGACGCCGCGCGGGCCGATCGGGTTGACGTGGCCCCAGTAGTCCTCGGTCTGCGGGTGGACCTGGGGGTCGCCATAGACCTCGCTGGTCGAGGCGATCAGGAAGCGGGCGCGCTTGAACTTGGCGACGCCGAGCATGTGGTGGGTGCCGTGCGAGCCGACCTTGAGAGTGTGCAGCGGTAGCCGCAGGTAGTCGATCGGGCTGGCCGGCGAGGCGAGGTGGTAGACGAAGTCGACGTCCTCGGGGACATCGACATGGTCGGTGATGTCGACGTTGCGGAACTCGAAGTCCGCGTCGCGGATGTGCTCGATGTTCTGCAGCGACCCGGTCTCGAGGTTGTCGAGACAGATCACCCTGTGCCCCGCCCCGAGCAGGTGCTCGCAGAGATGGGAGCCGAGGAAGCCGGCGCCGCCGGTGACCACGCAGATGCTCATCGCGGGACGATGCTACCTGGTTCGGGCATCAGCACCGGACTCGAGGATTTCATGCAATTTCCGAACTTTTGCTCCTGGAAAATCGTCCAGAGGGGGGAGAGATCGCCCACGTCCAGGGGTTGCAGTGACATGTTTGGTTGACGGAGCTAAAGCGGGTTGGGGGCGCGCATCGGTGTGAGCTTTTCGAGGGAGGGACCAGTGGGGACCGAGGCGCCGCGATGCGGAGACGAGCCTCGCGCGCCGGCGAGCGAGGCCGCCCGCAAGCGGGTGGCGATCGAGCTGGTCGCCCGCCACGAGGCGGCGCTGAGGCGGACGGCGCGGCGCTACTCGCTCTGCGCCGAGGACGCCGAAGACGCCTACCAGCGGACCTTGGAGATCCTCCTCACCAAAGCGCCGACCGACGACCTGCGCGAGCTGATCCGCTGGACCCACACGGTGGCCAAGCACGAGGCGCTGGCGCTGCGCCGCGACCGCGAGCGGATGATGGGACCGCCGGCGGTCGCCGCGGGGGAGGACTGGGTGGAGCTGCTCCCGGCCGAGGTCGCCGGGCCGGCCGAGCGGTTCGAGCGCCGCGAGGCGATCGCCCGCAGCCGCGAGGCGCTGCAGGCGCTGAAGCCCCAGGAGCTGCGGGCGCTGACCCTGCTCGCCGAGGGCTACTCCTACGCCGAGATCGGCGAGATCACCGGCTTCAGCCAGACCAAGATCAACCGCTGCCTCGCCGAGGGGCGCGAGCGGTTCCGCAGCCTGCTCTCTCGTAGCGAGGACGGGCGGCGCTGCGCCGAGCTGGGGCCGCTGCTCTCGGCCTTCTGCGACGGGGAGGCGAGCGCCGCGGACGCGGCGACGCTGCGCGAGCACCTGCGGGCCTGCGTCGGCTGCCGCTCGACCCTGCGCTCCTACCGCGCCGCGCCGCGGGCGGCAGCCGCGCTGGCGCCCACGCTGGGCCCGGTCTCCCGCTCACTGCTGGATCGCGCGCACGAGGCGTTCGCGAGCCTCTCCTCGCGGCTGCCCGGCCAGGGCGGGGCGTCGGACTCGGCGCTCTCGCAGGTGGCGGCGGCCGGTGGGACGCGCGGCGCGGGGATGGCGGCGCTGGCGAAAGTGCTGGCAATCTGCGCCGGGACGGCGGGCGGCGCGGCGGCCTGCGTGGCGGCGGGAGTGGTGCCGGCGCCGCTCGACCTCGGCCCCGACCAGGCGAAGAAGCCGACAATTGAGCGGAGCGCCGGCCGGGCGGCCGGCGCGCAGGCGAGCGCGGTGAGCTACGAACCGGCGCCGGTGGCGGAACCCGCGCCCGAACCGCAGCCGAAGAAGCCTCAGGACGAACCCAAGCCGGCGCCGGAAGCGGCAGCCTCGGGGGGAGCGGTCGAATACACGCCCGAAGCGGCCGCGCCGGTGGCCGCCACGCCGTCGAGCGGCAGCGGCTCTCCGAGCGGCAGTCCAGCGGGGGAGTTCGGGCCATGAGGAGACTGAAGCCGGCCGCCTTCGCCGTTGTGGTGTGCGCCGCGCTCGCATTCCATGCGCCGCGTGCCGCCGCCTTCAATGTCCTCACCTTCCATCCCAACAACCTGCAAGTCGAAGGTGGCGCGGAGACTTGGCACGCAAGCAATGCATTCTCCGTCAGCTGGGACAACCCCCCGGATTCGTCGGTCGCCGTCGTCCACTACCGGGTCCGCGAACCAAACGGCACGCTCTCCTACGAAGAGCAAATTTACTCCAACCCCCGCCACCCTACTCAATCCATATTCCCGATTTACGTTCGTGAAATTCCGGGCGAATACACGGTCGAAGTCTGGCTGCAGGATCCCGGCGGCGCCCAGGGCCCGACGGCCACGACGAAGCTGCGCTTCGACAACGTGCGGCCGAGGGAGGCGGCGCCGCAGCCGATCTCGGGCTGGATCGGGCGCGCCGCGATTCCATACTCGGTGCGCCTCAGCCATCCGGGCGACCCGAAGCCGATCTCCGGCATCGAGGGCTACGCGGTCTCGGTCGACTCGAACCCATCGGGCAACCCCTGCGCAGCGGCGGATCGCTGCCTCGATGGCGAGACCGACCTGCGCGGCGGGCCCGACGACGACCTGCTGCCGGTCGCCGACCTCTCCGAAGGGACGGATTACATCCACGCGGTGGCCGTGTCGGGGTCGGGGATGAGGTCCCAGTTCGTGGAAACGACCGTCGTCCACGTCGACACGACCATGCCGGTGACCAGGCTCGACGGCGTGCCCGGCGGCTGGACCAACCGGCCGGTGGCCCTGACCGCGACGGCCACCGACGCGACCTCCGGGATGAGCTTCGGCGGCGCGTTTACGGCGATCCGGGTCGGCGGCGGCGTGCCGACCACCGCGAGCGGCGACTCGGTCAGCGCGGCGGTGATCGGCGAGGGCGTCCACAAAATCGCCTACTACGCCCGCGACGCGGCCGGCAATGTCAACGACGGCAGTGGCGAGGGCTTGCCGCAGCAGCCCTCGACCGCGGTGGTCCGGATCGACCGCGCCGCGCCGGCCGCCGCCTTCGTCAACTCCCAGAACCCCGAGGACCCGGAGCTGATCGAGGTGCGGGTCTCCGACCCGATGTCCGGGCCGGACCCCACGAAGGGGCGGATCGAAGTTCGCCGGGCGGCCTCCGGCGAACAATTCGAAGCGTTGCCGACCGAATCGGCCGCTGGGAAGCTGCGCGCCCATTGGGACTCCGACGCCTACCCGGCCGGCGAGTACGAGTTCCGGGCGACCGGGTACGACGCGGCGGGCAACTCCGTCACCACGGCGCGGCGCGCCAACGGCACGAGCATGTTGCTGCCCAGCCCGCTGAAGGCGCCGACCGCGGTGCGCACCGGGTTCGGAGGCAGGACGCTGGTCTGGCACCGGTGCGCGCGGAAGGGTGGCCGGCGCCACTGCCGGCGCGAAGCGGTCGAGCCCTTCTACCGGCGCCCGACGATCAGGTTCGTCCCCTATGGGCGCGGCACGCTGTTCAGCGGACGGCTGATCGCGGGGCTCGGCTCGCCGCTGGGGCGGATGCCGGTCCAGGTCATCGAGAGCTTCGACTCGGGAGGGAGCCCGGCGCAGCGGGTGACGACGGTCGAGACCGGCGCCGACGGTGTCTTCACCGTCCACCTCGCCCCGGGCCCGAGCCGCAGCGTGACCGCGGTCTTCGGCGGGACGCGAACGCTGACCCGCTCCGCCGCGCCGCCCGTGCGCCTCGGGGTGCGCGGGGGCGTGCGGATGCGGCCGTCGGCGCCGGTTGCGGCGATCGGCGGGCGAGCGGTCGTCTTCCACGGCGAAGTCGAGGCGGATGGGACGGCGATCCCCCTCGACGGCAAGACCGTGCAGCTCCAGTTCCGGGCGCCCGGCATCCCCTGGACCGAATTCCGCACGGTCCAGACCGACGCCCACGGCCGCTTCAGGTACCCCTACAGCTTCACCGACGACGACAGCCGCGGCGTCCGCTTCCAGTTCCGGGCCTTCGCCCCAGCGCAGAGCGACTGGCCCTACGAGCCGGCGAGCTCGGGGCCAGTCGCGGTGCGCGGGCGCTGAGCCGGGCGGCTAGCGCAGGGCGGAGAGCTGCTCGGTGACCTTGCGGGCCTCGCGCTCGACGCGGGTCCGGGTCTTCCTCGCCTCCGTGGTCGCCTTGCGGCGGGCGGTGGCGCCGCGACGCTCGCTGCGCTTCAGCGATTTGCGCAGCTGGGCGCGGTAGGCCTTAATCTGCTTCTCGGCGCCGTTGCGGCCGGTCCACGGCTCGAACAGCTCGGAGACGCGATCGGTGACGCTGAGGACGACGCCGACGGGGAGGTCGACGGCGGTCTCGGCGACGGCCTGGACTTGGTTCTTCTCGGGAGCTGCCGCCTTGGCGGCGCCGCCGGCCGAGCTGGCGGTGCGCTTGGCGTTGGCCTTGGTGCGTTTGGCCTGGGTTTTGGTCGATTTGCCGGTGCTCTGGGTTGCCATGAAAGCTGTGATCCCTTCGGTGGTCGGATTTCCTACTTCTGGGGGGAAGTTCGCGAGTGTAGCGAACATATGTTCTTTACGAACACACGTTCTAAACCCGCCCCGACGAAAGGGTTACAGGAGCCGACGGGCCGATTCCCGACGATATGCGTCGGTTTTAGGCCCGTCGGCGGTCTACGCGGCGCGTTGGGCGGCGTAAACGATTGAGAGACCGCGATCGTCGGCAGCGGCGGCGAGCGGGTAGCGGGCGTCGAGGCCGAGATCGGCCTGCTCCAGCGGAAGATCCCCGAAGGCAACCTCCCCACCGGCCTCGCGCACGATCAGCTGGGCGGCGGCGGCATCGACCGAGCGGCAAGGGCGCAGGCTGAGCATCGCGTCGAAGCGGGCGGCGCCGACGTAGGCGGCGGTGATCGCGATCGAGCCGACCACGCGCAGGCGGTAGGCCTTGCCTGCCAGCGCCTCGACGACGGGCAGGGCGCGCCCGGGCTCGGCCGACTCGACGCCGACCAATTCCAGCCTGTCACCGGCCTCGGCGACGCGGATCGCCTCCCCATCGAGCGTCGCACCGGCGCCGCGACGGGCGACGAACTCCTCGTCGGCCCCGAAGTCATAGACGTAGCCGAACTCGACGTCGGACATCGAAGAGCCGGACGCCACAGCGATGCTGAGGCTGTGGGAGGGAATGTTGCGGCGGGCGTTGAGCGAGCCGTCGATCGGGTCGATCACGACTCGCGCCGGCCCACCCGAGCCGAAGCTGACCTCGCCGCGCTCCTCGGAGACGGCGGCGAATGAGGCGCCCTCCTCAGCCAGCGTCTCCAGCTCAACGAAGACGGCGTCCTCGCAGCGGCGGTCGATGACCAGGGTGCGATCCCCGCCCTCCCCCACTCCCTCATAGACGGTGCGCGCCTCGACCCCTCGTGCCTCCCCGAATATCTCCCGCTGCGCGGCCACGGCGCGACGGCAGATTCCCAGCCAGTCTGCGGAGAAAACGTCCACCCGGCCCATCCTATGGAGGGCACCCACTCGGTAGCGTTGGACCATGCTTGCCTTGGCCGAAGCTCAGGAACGTGCCGTGGCCCACGGGGCCGGGCCGCTGCTGGTCCTCGGCGCGGCCGGGACCGGCAAGACCGAGGCGCTGGCGCGGCGCCTTGCCTATCTTGGCGCGGCCGGCACTGGCCCCGAGCAGGTGCTGATCCTGGCCTCGACCCGGGCCACGGCAAAGCGGCTGCGAGATCGCGCCGAGGCGCTGCTCGAAGGCCCGTTCGAGGAGCTTTGGATCGGCGATTGGGGCGTGCTCGGCGAGCGTCTGCTGCGAGAGCACGCGGCCGAAGCCGGCCTCGATCCCTTCTTCGACGTGCTCGGCCCAGCCGAGCGCCTGGCGATGCTGCTCGACCGGCTGGAGGACTTGCCGCTGCGCCGCCACGAGATCCGCGGCAACCCGGCGGGGCTTCTGGCTCGACTGCTGGAGCGAATCGACATGCTGAAGTCCCGCGCCGTCGGGGCTTCGACGATCGAATCCCAGGCGCGCGAAGACGAGGCGAAAGCAAGCGACGATGCCTCCCGGGAGGGCGCAAGGCGGGAGCGAGAGTTCGCCGAGCTGTTCGACGTACACGATCAGATCCTCTCCGCAGCCGGCAGCCTCGACCGCGGCGACGTCTTCCTGGCACTCAACTGCCTGCTGGCCGACCGCCCCGACGCCCGCCGTCAGATCGCGGAGCGCTTCCGCTTCCTGATGGTCGATGAGCTAGAGGACGCCACCCCGGCCCAGCTTTCGATCCTGGCGCGCCTCGCATCCGAGAACCCGAACCACCTCTATGCCCTAGAGGAAGAGGTTGAGGGACCGGGCGCTCGGCCGCAGGTCCTGTCACGGGGAGGGGGCCTGCGGACGGGCGCGGGGCGTCCGTTCTCGGCCCCCTCCCCGGGCCACCCGCGGGAGAGCACATGGTTTCGGGACGTTCATCCCAACGGGGATGTAGTTGTTCTCGAGCAGCAGCTCCGCGAGCCATCGACGCGTTTCTGGCGGTGTACGAATGAGCGTGCGCAGGCGCAGGCGGTGGCACGAGAGGCCGAGCATCTGATCGCCGGCGGCACGCGTCCGGAGGAGATCTGCATCCTGATCGACGACCCGGCGCAGCGAGGCGGCGCGGTCGCGGCTGCGATGGAGGAGCGGGGCATCCCGTTCCACCTCTCCGGCCCGGCTGCGCTCTTCCAGCACCCGGAGGTTCGCGATGCGATCGCGTGGCTGAGGGTGCTCGCTGATCCAGAGGACTCGGCGGCGGCGGCGCGGGCGCTGACCCGGCCGCCGGTCGAGCTTCGCTCAAGCGATCTGGCTCGACTGACGACGATTGCCCGGCGCCGCAAGCTCGACATGGTCGCCGCCTGCGAAGCGGCACTCGACAGTCCCCAGATCCAGCCGGAGGCGCGGGAGCGGATCCAGTCCTTTCTGAAGCTCTACGGCGCCGCCGCGGCGGCACTCGAAGAGCGGCGCGCCGACGTCTTCGTGCGCAGGCTGATCGAGCGAGTTGGCCTGCGGCGGCAGCGGCTCTTCGCAGCGCAACCAGAGGTGGCGGAGCGGCTGCTGGCGCTCTCGCGTCTCGCCGAGTTGGCAACTGCCTGGACTCGGCGGGAGCCGCACGGGTCGACCCGGGGTTTCGTCCGCTATCTGAGCGCCGTTGCCGAAACTGGGCTGGAGCCGACCGGAGGCGAGGAGCCGCCGTCGCCGGGAGCGGCGCTGGGGCTCGATGTCGGTGCCGTCAAGGGGATGGAGTTCGATCACGTCTTCGTGCTCGACCTCGAGGGTGAAGGGGAGTGGGAGCGGATCGGCAGCCCCGCTCGTGCCGGGCTGGTCATCTCTCGGGTCGAGAGCGAAGGGAGCGCCCGTCCCTCGCCCTTCTACGAGGAGGCGCTCGTCGCTGCGGGAGCGGAGGAGGAGGCTCATGAGGAGGAGCTTTTCGGGCCGGCCGAGGGGTTGCACGCCACCTACCGGATGCTGCGCGAGGAGGTGCTGGAGGCGTCTTGGAGGGCGGGGCGGGAGCTGTCGGAGCCGCGGCTCGATACAGCGGTCGACGTCAACCGGGCGGTCGCCCGCTACCTGGAGTTGCTGAAGCTGGCGGCGCTGGCCCAGCGCCCGGGCGACGAGGCGACGGCGGAGGCGATCGATGCGGTCAACGGGCTGTTGCGCCAGGTCGCCACTCCCGAGCAGCAGGCGGAGCTGGACGCCTCGGCGCTCGACTCCTACCTGCTCGACTCCGAGCGCGAGCGGGGCAGCCGCCGCGAGCTGATCGCAGCCCGCCACGAGCCCTCGCTGGCGGCCTTCCTGCCGCGGCGAGGCGACAAGAAGCTCAGCCTCTCGGCCTCCGACCTCGACCTCTACCTGACCTGCCCGCTGAAGTACAAGTTCGCGCGGGTTTTCGGCATCCCACAGGAGCCGACGATCAACCAGCGCTTCGGGATCCTCATCCACAACGTCCTCGAGCGCTTCCACAAGGAGGACAAGCCGGACGAGGACGACGGGGGGCTGCGGCGGCTGATGAGCCTGTTCGAGGCGGGCTGGCGGCGCTCCGGGTTCGGCGCCAGCGACGACGAGCTCCAGTACCGCGAGCGGGCGCGGGAGGCGATGCGCCTCTACTGCGAGCGGGAGGGCGCCGCGGAGAGCGAGCCGGTCTGGCTGGAGCGCAAGTTCGACATCCAGATCGGCGAGCACCACGTGCGCGGGCGGGTCGACCGGGTCGACCGCCTGCCCGGCGGCGACTACGAGCTGATCGACTACAAGACGGGGGAGCGCAAGACCGAGGCCGACCTGGAGAGCGACCTGCAGCTCCCTCTCTACCGGCTCGCGGCGCGCGAGGCTTGGGAGATCGAGGCCGGGACGGGCAGCTACTACTACGTGCTCGACGCCGAGAAGGTGGCGGCGCCGACCAAGCCCGACGATGCCGAGCGGGTGGAGCGGACGGTGCTGCAGGTGGGCGAGGGGGTGCTTGGCCAGGATTTCGAGCCGCGGCCTTCGCCTGCCGTTTGCGGGTGGTGCGATTACCGGCTGATTTGTCCGGCTGCTGAGAGCTAACTGCCCTGCTGACGCAAGAAGCGCTGGAACTCTCTTGCGATCGTCTCCGCTGACGGTAGGTCTTCGGTGTCTCCAAGCTGTTCGGTTTGCTCGGCCTCTATGCGGGTCACCAGTTCCTCGATCTCCGGATTGGCGGCCACCGCTCGGCCTATCTGCTCCTCGTAGGTGGTTGTCTCGGCCTCCAGGTCCGACGCGTCTACGGCTATTCCGGTCAGGCCCTCGAGGCGGCGCAGCAGGGCCAGGGCGGCCTTTGGGTTTGGGACGGCCGCGACGTAGTGGGGGACCGCTGCCCATAGGGAGGCGGAGCTCATTCCTACTTGGCGGCAGCAGTCGTGGACTACGCCGACGATGCCGGTCGGCCCCTCGTAGCTGGAGCGCTGCAGGTCCAGCGCTTCGACCAGCTCCTCGTCGGAGGCGAGGCCGGTGATCGGCACCGGCAGGGTGTGTGAGACCTCGGCGATCAGGGCGCCCATCGTGATCACCATCTCGACCCCGAGCGCGTCGGCCGCGGTGGCGATCGTCTCCGAGAAGGTGCGCCAGCGCAGGTTGGGCTCGGTGCCGTCGAGCAGAACGAGGTCTCGGTCGGCGGCGGGGACGCGGGCGGCGATCAGGTTGTTCTCCGGCCAATCGATGCGCCGAGCCTGGCCCTCGGTGAGAACGATCGTCGGCCGGGTCGCCTGGAAGTCGAAGTACTCCTCGGGGTCGACCTGGGCGATCAGCTCGGCGTCGAGCGACTCGGCGACCGT
>DATMRN010000130.1:0-3784 GCA_035566275.1 Solirubrobacterales bacterium
CTGGATCCCGTTCGGCGGCGGGGTGCGGCGCTGCATCGGCGCTGCTTTCGCCGAGTATGAGATGCGGATCGTCCTGCGCGCGATCCTCGAGCGGGCCGACCTCCGTGCCCCCGACCCCAAGCCGGAGCGGGTGAAGGTCCGACACATCACCCTCGCCCCCGGCAAGGGCGCCCGGGTCACTCTGGATCGCCCGCTGCGGCCCGCTTGACGAGCCGGCTCGATCCTCTCCGTGAGCTCAGCCTCGTCGTCGCCTTCGTCCAAGCCGAAGATCGCGTTGCCGCTGGCGCGTATCGATCCGTCAATGGAGGCGGCCGGACTTGAACCGGCGTCCGTGATCGCAGTGCGAGGGTCTCTACAGGCTTAGCCGGCGCTTGGTTCTCGTCTCCCGGGGTCCGCGCCGGCGGGCACTGCGGGAGACAGAGCCCTCTTTGATTTCCCCTGACGGACGGGGCGATCCGCCTGGGTAAGCCCGCTTTTGAAGCCGGTGCCCCTCCCTGCGGGCGAGGGAGGACCGACTCTCATCGCTTAGCTGTTAACTAAGCGGCGAGGGCGAACTCATGGTCCGCACGTATTGGTTGGTGCCGGTGTTTCACGAGGCCTCCGGCAACCTCGACCTGCAACCTTTCGCACGGATCGACCACGTCGAAGCCTGTCGCCCCCGTGCTATGTGGCTCCGATTGTACGGTGTCGCAAGGAGATCGATGAGCGAGAGGGAATTCGACGCGATCGTGCTGGGCGCCGGCGCCCCGGGCGAGGTCTGCGCCGGGCGGCTCGCCGACGGCGGATTGAAGGTTGCGATCGTCGAGCAGCACCTGGTCGGCGGCGAGTGCTCCTACTACGCCTGCATGCCCTCGAAGGCGCTGCTGCGCCCCGCCGACCTGCTCGCCGAGGCGCGACGGGTGCCCGGCGTCGCCGAGGCGGTGACCGGAGATCTCGATCCCCAGGCGATCCTCGATCGCCGCGACGAGGTGATCCACGATCTCGACGACTCGGCGCAGCTTCCGTGGCTTAAAGAACGGGGGATCGAGCTGTTCCGGGGCGAGGGCAGGCTCGACGGCGAGCGGCGGGTCGTGGTCGGCGACACGGTGCTGACGGCGAAGCGGGCGGTGGTGGTCGCGACCGGGAGTGGCGCCGCGATGCCGCCGATCGACGGCCTCGACTCGGTCGAGGCATGGAACAACCGCGAGGGAACGACCTCGAAGCAGATCCCGCCGAGCATGATCGTGCTCGGCGGCGGCCCGGTCGGCTCTGAGCTGTCTCAGGCCTGGTCGAGCCTGGGCACGTCCGTCACCCTGATCGAGGGTGAGGAGCGGCTGCTCCCGCGGGAGGAGCCCTTCGCCGGAGAGGAGGTCGCGAAGGCGCTGCGCGAGCGGCATGGCGTCGACATCCGCACCGGGGTCCTCGCCCAGCGGGTGAACGCCGGCGGCGCGGGCGTCGTGGTCGAGCTGAGCGACGGAGCCGAGGTCGAGGCCGCCGAGATCCTCGTCGCGGTCGGGCGCCGGCCCCGAACCGAGGGAATCGGGCTGGAGTCGGCGGGGGTGGCGCCCGGGAAGGGCGGCTTCCTCGAGACCGACGACCGGTTGCGGGTGGACGGCCACGACTGGCTCTACGCGGTGGGCGACGTCAGCGGCCGGGCGCTGTTCACCCACATGGGCAAGTACCAGGCCTGGGTCGTCGCCGAGAACGTCCTCGGGCGGGAGGTCGAGGCTGTCGCCGAAGGGATCGGCTCACCTCGGGTCACCTTTACCGACCCGCAGGTGGCCGCGGTCGGGAAGACGCTGGAGCAGGCCGAGGAAGCCGGGATCGACGCCAGGGCAGTCGACGTGCCGACCGACGGCACCGCCGGCGCCAGCTTCCAGGGCAGGGGCACCGGCGGCACCTCGCGGATCGTCGTCGACGAGGCGCGCAAGACGATCGTCGGGGCGACCTTCACCGGCTTCGAGACCGCCGACCTCCTCCACGCCGCGACGATCGCCGTAGTCGGCGAGGTCCCACTCGACCGCCTTCGCCACACCGTCGCCGCCTACCCGACGCGCAGCGAGGTCTGGCTGAAGCTGCTCGAGAAGTACAGGATCTAGGCCAATCCCCCTCTTCCGACTGTCTGCAATGGCGAGGTCCAGGCGTCGTCAGATAAGGACGCAGGTCGAGGACGCCGTATGACGGCGGCTGGGGCCGCCATTCAGACGGTTGAGCGGCGCTTCAGATCTTCGAGAAAATCCTGCGGGAAGCCGGCCACCTGGTCGAGGTCGTCGACCGACCGGAAGCGGCCGAGCCGCTCGCGGTGGGCGAGCAGCCGGGTCGCCTGGGTGACCGAGAGGTTCTCCCCGCGAAGCTGCTCGAAGGTGACCGTGTTGAGGTCGATCGCCGTCCCGGCAGCCCGGTTGACCGCAGCCGGTGGCGGTGGCGCAGACGTGGGCGGCTGGGGAAATGGCGCGGGCGCCGGTGGCTCCGGAGCCGGGCTTGGTGGTTCCGGGGCCGGGATCGGCGGCTGCACCGACTGGACCACCGCCTGCTCGGCTTCGACCGCGCGGCGCTCAGCCTCGCGGGCGCGCTCCTCCGCCTGGGCGACGCTTTCCTGCATCTCGCGCAGTCGCTGCTGGCGCTCGCTCTGCTCCGATTTGAGCTGGGCCAGGCGTTCCGCCTCGGCGGCGCGGCGCTCTGCCGCCTTGGTCCGCTCCTCGATCTGGCGCAGGCGCTCCTGGGCCTCCTCCATCGATCGGTCCTGCGCCTGTCGCTGCTCCTGCAGGCGCTGCTCGGCGGTACGCAGGTCCGCCGCGGGGGCTTGTGGCGGCTGGGCCGGGGACGCCGGCGCAAGTGGCTCGGTCTGGGCCGGCGGGGTAACCGCCGCCATGCCCTGGGTCACCTCGCCCGCCTGGGCTCGCGCCGTGCGCTCCTCCGCCTCGCGCTGGAGCCGTTCGGCCTCCTGGATTCGGCGGTCGGCCTCGGCCCGGATCCGCTCCTCCTCTTTCTGAATCTCCTCGACTTTGGCGCGAACCCTCTGCTCGGCCGCGGCGGGGTCGTAGCCAGCCGGCGCCGGGGGCACCGCACCGACGGGAGGTAGCGGCGGGACGACCGGCGGCGCCGGTTGGACGGGGGCTGGGGGCACGGCCTGGACGGGAGAAACCGGCTCGGGCTGCCCGGGTTGCGGCGGAGGCGGAGCCTGGGGGGGTTGAGCGGCCTCGGCAGGCTGAGCCCCACGCTGCAGCAACTCGCGCTCGTGCGCGGCCTGGGCCGCGGCGAGCTGGCGCTCCGCCTTCGCCGCCTCCTTCTGCTGCCGCCTGGCGCCGCCGCCTCCGCGGCGCTGGGCGCGCTGGGCGTTCTTCTCCTCCTTGCGGCGCCTCGCCTCTTCCTGGCGGCGCTTGCGGTGTTCCATGCGGGCCGCGCGTTGCTGCTCACGGGCCTGCCGCCGTGTCTCCTTGGCGCTTCCCGGAGGGCCGGCGACGACTGGAGGGGGCGGCGCCGAAGGCGGCGGCACGGGAGGTTGCGAAACGCTGCCCGGCGGCGGTACTGCGGGAAGCTCGGCGGTCTGCTGCGTTGCCGCCGATCTCGGCGCGGAGGGAGGGGCGGGCACGGGCGGCGGCGAGGCGGGGGAGGCCTTCTTCTCCTTGCTGCGGCGCTGGGTGATGCTGACGACGAGCAGCAGCAGCAGGATCGCCGCCACCAGGCCGGCGACGAAGTACTCGACGTGGTCGCTGACGTAGTTGCCGGCCTTATTGGGAAAGGATTCGGCCTGCGCCTGGGCAGGGACCGCCAGAGCCAGCGATGCGAGCGCGGCGACGCACGG
>DATMRN010000131.1:0-7679 GCA_035566275.1 Solirubrobacterales bacterium
CGCCGCGCAGGGCAAGGCAGCCGAATTAGAGAAGCGCTTGCTGAGGGAGCGCGAATGCTCCGCCCGGCTCGCGGCTGAACGCGACCAAGCCGAGGCCTCTGCCCGAGCGCAAAAGGGCCACGCAACCCGCCTTCGCAAACGGGCGAAAGCCGGGGTCTGTCCCTGCTGTAACCGCACCTTCAAACAGCTCGCCCGCCACATGGCCACGAAGCACCCCGACTTCGATCCGAGCGCTGATGGCTGAGACCTATGCACCGGCGACGGAGCTCCGTATGAAGCTCAAGAAGGCCGGCAAAGAACGTAAGGAGGGGGTGGCCTTTCGGGCGGCGCTGAACCGCCGGATGCACGAGCTGCTGCTCGAGGCGCAGGACACGCCCGGGCTCACGCTCGTCGAAGCCGCGGCGCTGCTCGGCATCACCCGCCAGACCGCCTACCGCATCCTCGACGAGGAGGGGCCGAAGCTGTGATCGGCGCGGCCGAGATAGACGCGATCGCCGAGTGGATCGACCGCCGCCAGGGCAGGGAAGTCCAGGCGGTCGAGGACTGGTTCCTTGCCCGCCAGGTCGAGGAGGGAGCGGTGCTGCATCAGGCGCGGCGCTACTACGGGGCGGCCACCTGGAGCGTCGTCGACGGGACCAACGTGCAGACCGCCTTCGAGGCGCTGTTCGTCCTCGGCTTTCAGATCGGCGTCGATGCCGAACGGCGACGACGGGACGCGAAGGAGCTCCCTTCATGACCCGCCTGCCGATGCCCGGACCCGGGCGCCCACACCATCCCGGCCAGTTCCGCGAGCCGCCCTCCGAGCGCCAGCTCGAGCAGGCACGCCGTGTGAAGAGCAGGGTCAACGGCCCCCTTGGGCCTTCGCGAGCAGTGCCACCAGCTCGTGCAGGCCATGGGAGGGGGGGCCGTTGACCGTGCTCAGGCACGGAAAGCACGGGCGTTCGCGCTGTACGCACGCGCTTTCCACGCCTGAGCACATGCTTGACGCAGGGGCAGTCGGCTTCTGCACGGGCTACCTGCTCGGCCCCTACTGGATCGACGGTGACCCCCCCACCTGGGAATGGCCGCCGCGACCCGTGAAATCCCTGAAGAGGAGGAAAGCATGACCACCGCGACCCCAATCCCCGAGCGGCTTAAGGCCCTCGAGACCCTGACCATCTACCAAGGCGCCCACACCGCGCCATACGACGATAAGCCCAAGGGTTGCACCAACGAGTTGATCTCGTGGGTCTGCGGGCTCCCCTGGTCAGCCACGCCGTCGTGTGTGGATAAGCGGCTGTCGGACCTGATCATCGGGATCACCGACAACCTCGAGAACGACGAGGTGCGCACGGCCCACATGCGCAAGGTGGTCCCGCTGGCGATCAACACCGCGGGGCGCAAGGAGGAGATCACCGCGATGCTCGATCGCCTCGCCGTCAAGCGCTTGCGCGAGGCCGTTTTGCCACTCGCTGAGACTTGGCCCGAGGGCATTCGGGACCAGGTCCGCGATGCGGTTGAGGGTGTAGCAGTCGCGATCGCCGGCAACGGCGATCGCGACGTGGCGGAGTCGGCGGCAGAGTCGGCGGAGTCGGCGGCAGAGTCGGCGGCGCGGTCGGCGCGGTCGGCGTGGTCGGCGCGGTCGGCGCGGTCGGCGGCGCGGTCGGCGCGGTCGGCGGAGTCGGCGTGGTCGGCGGAGGCTGACCGCCTCATCTTCGAGCTGGAGGCGCTCGCCTGAGGCCCGCGGCCACATCCACGCAGCGCCGCTACCTCGCCTCGCTCGCGCGGCGGGCGCGGGTGGAGACGCCGATGGTCTCTACCGCCGAGCAGGCATCCGATGCGATCACTCGCCTCGAGCTCCACCTCCGCCAGCAGCCGCTCTTTCGGGAGGGCCTGCTGCGAATGAGCCGGCCGGTGACCGCCCTGCCGCGGCCCTCGACCGGCTTACGAAATGTAAGTGATCGCCTGGACCCCTCCCTGCCGGGGGGCCCGCGCTGAGCTCGAGGGGTTGCTTCGGCACGGCACGGCCGCTCTCCCTCGCAGCTCTTGACGCTGCGATCTCCGAGACGATCGGCAAGCCTGTTCGTGCTGATCGCCTCGCCCGCGAGGACCGTCTGTACCGCTGGATATGTCGCCGCGCGATCGCGGAGGGCACCCTGCGGTTCCACACGACCTATGCGGAGGCTGCCAGCGGGTCCGGCTACGCGGTGCCCCGGCTCAACTGCCGGGACAACCGCCGCCGGGCCCGCCAGCAGCGCGTCAGCACCGTCTACAGGGCCCTGAGCTCACTCGAAGCGGCTGGGTTGGTCCGCTTCCGCGGCGTGAAACGCGAGAACGGGCAGTGGCGCTGCCTCAGCATCGGCCTCACCCCGGCCGGCTACGGGGCGGCCGGGGCCTTCGGGCGTTCGCGGCGCGGCCCGGTGCGCTGCCCCGGCAATCGCATTTCGTTTTCGGGCCGAAGTGGCACTTCACCTCCGGTAGCTACTGCAAAAAACCGCTCGGAGAGCGTGGGCGTACGCGCACACGCGCGCGAGGGGCCGCCGGAAGGAGCAGGTGGCGGTGGGGGCGCTTTTCTGGCCGTCGCCTTAGCCGCAGCGAAGCCCGAAACCGCAGCGCCCGGACGTCGCCCCTGGCCGAACGAGCGCTTCGACCTGCTCGACGCCGAGGTGGTGGACCTGGTCGAGCTCTTCGAGCAGGAGTTCGGCTGGCTAGATGCCCGCTTCAGCTACCAAAAGCACGGGCCGATCCTGCGCCGCATCCTCGATCGCTTCGACCGCTATGCCGACCCGGTCGACGGCTTCGGCACGCGGGTCGGCTACCGCCGTGCCGCCAAGCTCTTCCGCCAGCGCGGCGCCCTCTACCGCACCGGCAATCGCAAGCTGGCGAAGGTGAAGAGCATGGCCTACTTCCTCCCGATCCTCGATCAGCAGTCAAAGAAAGCGCGCCGGGAATGGAAGGCCCGCCACGGCGTAAACGTCTGGGGCCCGACCAAGGAGGCAAGATGAAGAAGCCCGGCGAGTGGATCGCGACCTTCAACTCGAGGTTGAAGGCATCGCGCGTCGACGTCGACGCCTCGACCGCCCTGGATCTGCTCGAGGTGACGATTGTGGATCCCGAAGGCGTGCCGACCAACATCTACTTCTTCGACCGAGTCGAGGCGGCGCGGCTGCACCGCGCCGTCGGCGAAGGCCTGGAAGAGCTCGAGCGCGCCGCGATCGACATCAAGCCGCCTCACTATGTCGCCGGGTTCACCAAGCGGAAGAAGGGCGGCGCGAGCCTCTGGCGCGTCTTGGACGAGGCGACCGGGCAACTCTGCGACGAGAGGACCTTTATGAGCCGAACCGACGCTGAGATCGCCGCCGCCGAATTGAACCGCCAGAATCGATGACCGATCACAAGCGGACCTTCTTCCCAGGGCCTTAGAACGGCTCTCATGGAGCCGGTTTTCGACACAACCCCGGCTCAGGAGTACTCGGGCGGCAATTCGCCCGCCGTGACCTTCGCCACGGCCTCCTCGAGGTCCACCATCCGCGTCTCCATCTTCGCCAGGCGTTTGCGCAGCGCGCGGTTTTCCGCTTCGAGGCCGGCGATCACCTCGCGGTAGTACTTGCTGATCGTGCGCTGGCGTTCGGGGCCGATCAGGCGGCTGAGGAAGCGCACGCCGCCGCCCCCGAAGAGGATCCCGAGAGCGGCGGCGATCAGGCCTTCTCCGCTCACGCGGTGAACCCCGCCGCGACCAGGCTCTGGTCCAGGTTGCGGCCGAGCGCCTGGTCGGTCCACTGCGTTGCGTCGGCGATGGTGCTGCGTAGGGCCCCGCAGGAGTGCGGGCCGCAGAGGTGCGGCGCGAAGGTGTAGTGGGCAGTCCAGACCCGCACCTGCTCGCGCTTGATCCCGGCTCGCTCGAGCTTGCCGAGCAGAGCGTCCATGCTCGAGACGCTGCAATAGACCACAGGTCGCTTGACCCCACGGGCGATCTGGCGCCGGACCCATGCCGGCGCCTCGGCCGGGGTCGCGTCGCCGGCCTCTATGTCAAGGCAGGTCGCGTCGTAGGAGGCCGCGATCGCGATCGAGAGCACCGCGGCGTGCGGGAAGCGCTTGACCAGCTCCCAGTAGGTCGGCCAGCGCCCGGCGGTGTAGCCGGCCACCGCCGGCGCGCGCGCCGGAATTTGCCCGACGTCGACCGAGTCGAACATGACAGTCCCCCCCAGCTGCTCGCTGAGCCGCTTGATCGCCCGTCGGCGCCGGGTATTGAAGGCGACGATGCGGCGGATCGCGCTGCGCCCGCGCGCGAGGCGCGAGCGCAGCTGCTTGATCCTCTCCCCCACGTTCATGGCAGCGGCGGGGGCGGGGGGAGCGGCGGGGGCGGGGCAGGTGTCCCGACGCCGGGGGGGATCGGTGGAAGCGGCGCCGACTCCGGCGCCGGCTGCCCGGGCCCGCCGAGCAGGCCGCCGAGCCCGCCCAACATCCCGCCGAGGTCGAACTCGTTGGCGATCTTCGCCGCCTCGAGCTTGAGTTGGCCGTACAGGATCGCCGCGGCGCCGAGCAGGAACGGGGCCAGGTAGAGCGCCAGAGAGGCCTTGTCGAGATGCAGGCCGAGCAGGGTCTGTCCCTCGTTGGCGATGATCGTGGCGAGGAAGAGCGCCAACGGGGCGACGATCCCGCCGACCGAGATGTGCTTGACGTGCGTTTTCACTTCCGACTCCGATCTCGGTGGCAGGCCCGGGTCTGTGGCTTGGCTGTTAACTAACTACCGACGGCGCCGGCGGCGCCGTTTCTTGCGGCTGCCGCTCTTGCGGCAGAAGCCGCAGTGGCAGCCCTTCTTGTGTCCGTGTCCGTGGGCCATAGGTTCACCTCCTCCTCAGCCGATCGCGATCCAAAAAACGGAGACCGTGCCGCTGGCTTTGGTGGCGCGGCGCGCGGAGAGGCCGAAGGTCCCTTCATTAGGGGTGTCCCATGCCGGCGTGTCGTTCGTATCGCTGGAGCCGAAGGCGATCGCCTGGGGAGTGCGACCGAGTCCATGCGCGACCCTGACGTTGTTGCTCAGGGTCGATTCGACGAAGGTGAGTTGGGCCAAGCCCATGTTGATGCGGACATCGCCGAGGGCGCCGGCGAGCTTGAGCCAGGAGGAGCGCTCTGTGCTATCGATCAGGGTCAGGACCGAGGAGCTGGTTCCCACGGTGATTTCCTCCGAGCCTCCGCCGGCGCGGAGTTCGACCTTTGCTTCTTCCCCTTTGCTGCCATAGGCATAGAGGCCGAGGAGGCCGCGGAGGCGTTTGAACAGCCGGTTGACGAGCAGGAAAAGCGCCGAGGTTTCGGGGGGGTGGTAGCCGACGAGCGCCTCCTCGGCATTGCCCTGGGGGTCAACCCACTCGACGTAGTTCTCGAATTCGGGCGTTTCGCCGCCCTCGGGCATGATCAGGCCCTGAGCGTTGACGAGCCCGGTGAAGTCGGCGCCGACGTGACCTTCGGGGTCGACCGTCAGCACCGTGATCTGCATCGAGTCGCTCATTCGCCCAGCTCCTTGGCGGTGCGGGTGGCGATCGTCACCTGAGCTTGGGCGGAGCCCGCGGGCAGCTGCGCGCCGGGGATCGCGGCGCGGACGCGGGTCGCCTCGCAGGTCTCATCGAAGGAGTAGAGCCCGGGCAGTAGGAACTCCTCGGCTTCGGACCAGTTGACGCCGCCGCCGGGGACTTGGTGGCCGCGCTGCCAGAAGATCGCCTGGTTGTTGACCTGGAGGCGAACCCGGACGGACGCCGGGCAGATGAGGGTTCCCACCCTGTCGTTGTAGGCGTCGGGGGCGGTGAAGTTGTTGAGCGCGGCGCTCACCCTCCGACGCTCCCTCGGGTGCGGCCGATCTGCAGGGGCTTGTGGTAGACGATTACGGGGGTTTTGGGGACGTTGAGCTTGTGGTAGAGCTGCAAGATCACCGAGTTGGGTCCCGCGTCGTTGACCCCAGGGTCATTGGTCCGCATCAGCAATTTCTGGGTTTCGGCTTCTTTGTTGGGGTTGTAGGAAGTGGCGGGGTTGAAGAAGGTGATCGGGTTGCCGTTGATCCACATTTCGACCCACCCTGCTTCGGCGAACTTAAGATGGACGAGGAAGTCAGTCCATTTGCCGATCAGGGAAGATATCGGCGGTCCCACCCAAGGCTGATCGAACGCATAGTCGGCGCGGCGCTGCCACATCAAAACGCCTGGCGATTCTTGTGACTTCAGCAGCCAGGGTGAGGACCCTTCAAAGGGGGCGCCGAAAAACTGCACGAACTGGCACCATTCCAGCCCGCTCGTGGGGAAGCCTTCGGGGAGCCAGAAGGCACCCTTGTACCACCATTCCGATCCTGCGGTGAGGAGGTGCGGCGAGAGCAGTTGAGCCCGCGGATCGGCGGTGGGGGTGAGGGGGAAGACGTCGGTGTTGAGGACTTCAAAGCGCAGGACGGTGAGCCCGCTGCCGCCGGGGTCGGGCACCTCGGTGATGTGGCCGGCGACGGACTGATTGAGGAAGTATTCGGCGATGTGGCGGCCGTTGAAGGTCGGGGCGATTACGGGCCAGCAGGCCGAAGGGGTCATCAGGTGGTGGTCTTGACCGTGCAGTAGACGGCGGGCAGCGCGCTTTCCAGCGCGTTGGCTTTGGCCGGCGCTTCCGCGGGTTTTTCGATCCCTTCCGTGCTGGGACCGCAGAGGATCGGCGTGTCGGTCCCGATCCCCGGGATAGAGCTGCCCGAGGTGATCGCAATAAGTTTGGGGACTACTTCGGCGACGACCACGATCCCCACGTAGGCGGCAAGCGGCGCAGTCGGCACCGTCCATGGCCCAGACCATGCGAGCGTCTTGCGGTTGTTGGCGCCCCAGGCGGTAGCGCCGTTGTCCACGGTGACCCCCAACAGTTCGAGGGCCTGGTTGTAGAGGGCGAAGAAGGCGTGCGTGATGTTGGTGGCGCCAGTGGCGGAGATGAAGCTGATCGATTGGGGGGTCTTGCCTGGAGGCAGGACGACTCCTCCGCAGAGTGTGAGTCGTTTGCTCGCCAATGCCGCCAGGCCGCCCACTTCAAAGAACCGTCCCTGCGGGAGCGACTCATAGGTCTGGGTCGGAGCCCAGAGCCGTCCACCGCCGTGACCCATCGCAGTGAGATTTCCCGCGCCGTCGACAAAGCCATCAAGCCCCAGCGCCTGGGCGATCGCCGTGCCTTCGTTGTTGGCGATCGCCAGCTGACCGGGGGTCAATCCATGAGCCCCGCCGATGGTCGGGTTCGGGTAGGTCCCGGCCAAATCGCCCCCGGCTGCGCCCGAAGGCGGCAGTGCGTCAGGTGCCCAAGGGGGGAGCTCGGACATCAGATCTTCCCCAGGAAGAACGGCTGCACGGTCTGAAAGCGCATGACGTAGATGGTCGCTGTGTTGCCGGCGCCGAGTTCGGCTTCATCGATGCCGATCTCGAGTTGTGCCGGGACGTCGAGGGGGACGATCAGCGCCGACTCAGCCGGGACCGGGAAGCCGCCGCCGGCGCGGGACGGCGAGGCGCCGAAGAGGCCGAGATAGACCCCCGCCGCGACGGGGTTGTAGATGCCGTAGGAGACGGCGCTCGGCCCCCGGTCGTCTCGTCTGCGGAAGATGCCTTCGGGTCCGGAGAAGTGGACCGGGCGAAGCCAGGGCTGCTCCTGGCGCGCTATGCGCTCGAGGAGCTCACGGAGCTCACCGAGCTCGCTGC
>DATMRN010000132.1:0-2119 GCA_035566275.1 Solirubrobacterales bacterium
TTCTCCAGCGCCTGCTTGGCGGCGTTGGCGGGGGTTCTCGCCAGGTAGGCGAAGTCGTCGGCGACGGCGCCGTAGGAGAGGACGCGGGCGAGCGGCGCCCGGCTCTCCTTCTCGGCCCACTCCGAGGAGGCGACGACGATCGCGCCGGCGCCGTCGTTGACCCCCGGCGCGTTGCCGGCGGTGTGGGTGGAGTTCTCGCCGCCGACCGGCTTCAACTTGGCGAGGATCTCGATCGTGGTGTCGGGGCGGATCGCCTCGTCGGCCTCGACCGTGCTCTCGCCCTTGCGCGACTTGACGGTGACGCCGACGATCTCCTCGGCGAGGCGGCCGGCGTCGGTCGCCTCGGCGGCGAGGCGGTGGGAGCGCTCGGCGAAGCGGTCCATGTCGGCGCGGGTGATCTCCAGCTCGTTGGAGACGTCGCTCGCCTCGGCGATCATCTGCTTTTCGGTGAAGGGGTTGGTGAGGCCGTCGTGGGTCATCGCGTCGATGGCGTTGACGTCGCCCATGCGGAAGCCGAAGCGGGCGCCGGGCAGCAGGTAGGGCGCCTGGCTCATCGACTCCATCCCGCCGGTCACCGCGACCTCGGTGTCGCCGGCGCGGATCGAGAGGTCGGCGATGCCGAGCGAGCGCATGCCCGAGGCGCAGACCTTGTTGATCGTCTCCGAGGGGACCTCCTTCGGGATGCCGCCCTTGATCTGAGCCTGGCGCGAGGGGATCTGCCCCTGGCCGGCCTGCAGGACCTGGCCGAATACGACCTGCTCGACCTGCTCGGGGTCGACGCCTGAGCGCTCCAGCGCCGCCTCGATCACGTGGCCGCCGAGATCGGTGGCGTCGAGCGAAGAGAGGCCCCCGCCCATCTTGCCGAAGGGGGTGCGCGCGGTTCCAAGGATCACTGTGCTGGGCATCTACTGCCTTTCTCTGCGAGTCGACGAGGTGTGATTCGGAGGGCGCCTGGCCCTGAGCGGACGATACCGGGAGGTTCCCCCGAGCTGCGTGCGCAAGCGCATAGACTCGCGCGTCGATGAGGGTCGAGGTGCGGCAGAGCGAGATTTCTGAGGTCGACGTCGACCTGGTCGTAATCGGCCTCTACGACGGAGAGGAGCTGCCGCCCGCGCTCGCCGCCGCGCCGGGCTCCGGGGACGCCAGAGGCGGCTTCAAGAAGCTCTCGACGCTGCATCCCGAGAGCCCCGGCCGGGTGCTGGTCGTCGGGCTGGGCAAGCGCGAGGAGATGGATGCCGAGCGCGCCCGGGTCGCCGCGGCGCTGGCGGCGCGCGAGGCGGGCAGGGTCGAGGCAGCCTCACTTGCCTGGGCCCTGCCGGAGTCCGGGGACGACGGCGCGACCGCCGAGGGGCTGGTGACCGGCACGATCCTCGGCTCCTACCGCTTCGACCGCTTCCTCGGCAGGGACCCCGACAACCCTCCCCCACCCGCGATCGAGTCGCTGACGCTGCTGGCGCCGGAGGGCGTCGCCGCGGCGGCGGAGGCGGCCCGCGCCTGCGCCGAGGCGCAGAACCGCGCCCGCGACCTGCAGAGCATGCCGTCCAACGTCGCGACGCCGTCCTACCTGGCCGGCCGCGCCGGGGAGATCGCCGCGATGCACGATGCGGTCGATGTCGAGGTGCTCGGGCGCGAGCAGATCGTGGAGAAAAAGATGGGTGGCCTCGTCGCGGTCAGCCAGGGAACCGAGGAGGAGCCGAAGCTGATCGTCCTTCGCTACGCGGGCGGCGGCTCCGGCCCGACCCTCGGCCTGGTCGGCAAGGGCGTCACCTTCGACACCGGCGGCATCTCGATCAAGCCGTCCGCCGGCATGCACGAGATGAAGATGGACATGTCCGGCGCCGCCGCCGTCCTCGAGGCGGTCGCCGCGATCGCCGAGCTGGGCCTCGCGGTAGAGCTGGTCGCCGTCGTCCCCTCGACCGAGAACATGCCCTCCGGCACCGCGATCAAGCCCGGCGACGTCATCATCCAGTACAACGGCAAGACGGTCGAGGTCAACAACACCGACGCCGAGGGCCGCCTCATCCTCGCCGACGCGCTGGCCCTCGCCGACGAGGAGGCGCCCGCGCTGCTGTTCGATTTTGCGACCCTCACCGGGGCGGCGCGCGTCGCCCTCGGCCCC
>DATMRN010000133.1:0-11383 GCA_035566275.1 Solirubrobacterales bacterium
TCGCGCTCGATCTACGATGGGCGCCGAGATGCCCATCTACGAGTTCGAGTGCGAGGAGTGCGGGGACCGGTTCGAGGAGCTGGTCGAGGCTGGAGCCGAGGGCGTCGCCTGCCAGGCCTGCGGCTCGCGGCGCACCCGCCGCCGCCTCTCGTCGGTCTCGCCGCCAGGGCGCCAGCCGCGCGGGGCGAGCGTCCGCTCCGGCGAGTCGAAGCGCGGCGAGCGCGAAGCGGCCCACCGCGATCGCCTCGCCGAGACCAAGCGCAAGCGCGCGGCGGGCGAGATCCCGCCTCCCAGACGCGGCGGGGGCTCGAATGAGTAGCGGCCTCTCGGCCGAGGAGCGCCGCGCCAAGCTGGTCGACCTGTACAGGGAGGTCACGGCCTGCACGAAATGCCCGCTGTCGGAGACGCGCAACAAAGCCGTCTTCGGGGCCGGCGACGCCGACGCCGACCTGATGTTCGTCGGCGAGGCGCCGGGGGCCGAAGAGGATCGCCAGGGACTGCCGTTCGTCGGCCGCGCCGGCCAGCTCCTGGGCGAGCTGCTGGAGGGCATCGGGATGTCTCGGAAGAGCGTCTTCATCGCCAACGTCCTCAAGTCGCGCCCGCCCGGCAACCGCGATCCCCAGCCTCTGGAGATCGAGTCCTGCCGCCCCTACCTGTTCGAGCAGGTGCGGCTGATCGAGCCGAAGGTGGTCTGCACGCTCGGCAACTTCGCGACCAAGCTGCTCAGCGGCAGCCCGGCCGGAATCACCAAGGTGCGGGGAACGCCGCAGGTGCACGAGCTGGGCGGTCGCACCGTCTTCCTGCTGCCGCTCTTCCACCCGGCCGCGGCGCTTCGCACACCGGCGGTGAAGGAGACCCTGCGCGGCGACTTCGAGCAGCTGCCGGAGCTTCTCGCCGGCCCCCTACCGGCCTCGGCGGCGGAGATCGACGAGGCGCTGGAGGCCGCGGACGGCGCCCCGCCGCCCCAGCCTCCCGCCGACCAGCTCGACTTCTTCGGTTGAGCGACCGGGTGGAGAAGCTCGAGAGCCGCTCGGCCATGGAGACAGAGGCATTGGGCGCCCGCATCGCCGGGCGCCTCGGGCCGGGGGACGTGGTCGTGGTCAGCGGCGAGGTCGGCGCCGGCAAGACGACGCTGATCCGCGGCGCCTGCCGGGCGCTCGGGATCGAGGAGCCCGTCACCTCCCCGACCTTCACGATCGGCCGGCGCTACCGCGGGGGGCGGCTGCCCGTCTCCCACCTCGACCTCTACCGGCTGGAGAGCCTGGAGGGGGAGGACCCGGCTCTGCTCGAGGACTACCTCGGCCCTGACGGGGTCGCCTTCGTCGAGTGGCCGGCGGTGGCGGAGCCGCGCCTCTCGCGCCGGGCGCTGGAGGTACGGCTCCGCCACGCGGGCGGGGACTGCCGGGAGATCGAGCTCGGCTGAGCTCCTAGTAGCCCGAGCTCTTCAGCTGTTCCTTGGCCTGTTCGATGGCGCTGTTCGCTTTGCCTTTGGCTTCGTTCAGCTTCTTTTCGGCTTCCTTGCTGACCTTGGAGCCGTTGAGCTGCTTCTGGGCCTTGTTGATCGCCTGGTTGCCCTGACTCTGGGCTTCTTTGAGCGCCTTCTGGCCCTGGTTCGTGGCACTGTTGAGCTGCTTCTGGCCCTGTTCCAGGACCTTGTTGGCTTCTTCCTTGGCGCTGCTGACGCTGTTTGAGGTGCTGCTTCCGCCGCAACCTGCCCAGACGGCTCCGCTCGCGGCAATAGCCAGCACTGCGAAAAGCGGCGTCGCCCGGTGGGTGAATCTCCTCAACTCGGGTCTCCTTTCGGGGGAAGGGACACCGCACCTTATCCCGGATGCGGCGCACCCACCGGCCCATGGGCGTGTTCTCGGAATGTGAAGAGCGCTCTGTAGCATCGGCCCCGAAACTCGATCCAGAAGGAAGGAAGTCCATGAAGGGACTGAAGGCGCTGGCGGCGACGGTGTCGGGGGTTGTGCTGCTTGGGAGCGCGGCGCCGGCCCCGGCAAGCGCGGCGGCGTTCAAGCACTACGTGGCCTGCGGTGTGTCCCAGCACGCGACCGCCGCGCATGCCTGTCCGAGAAAGAGCAAGAAGGGCGCCTTCTTCGAGAGCCTCGGCGCCGACGTCTTCTACACGGTTTGCGTCAAGTTCCCGACCGGGAAAAACCTCTGCGCACATCAACAGGAAGCGACCAAGGGGACGCTGTACGTGAACAAGATCACCTCCAACATCCCCGGCAAGCACAGCGTGACCTGGTTCGTCGCCGGCAAGCGCGTCGGCTTCTACTCCTTCAACGTCAAGGAATAGCGGCGAGCTGGTCGTCGTCGGCTTCGATACCGCGACCGCCGACACCGCCGTCTGCGCCGCGCGCGACGGCGAGGTGCTGCACGAGTCGCTGCTGGGCCTCTCCGTGGAGGGGAAGCCCAGGCACGCCACGGTGCTGCTGGAGGGGGTGGAGCGGGCGGTGGCGGCGGCCGGCGGCTGGGACGAGGTCGGGCTGATCGCGGTCGGCCTCGGGCCCGGCTCGTTCACCGGGGTGCGGATCGGGATCGCCACGGCCCGGGGCCTGGCGGCGAGCACCGGCCTGCCGGTGGCGGGGGTCTGCACGCTCGACGCGATCGGGCGGGCGCTTCGCGAGGGCGACGGTGGGGGGACCGATTGCCTCGCCGTCCTCGACGCCCGTCGCGGCGAGGTCTTCGCGGCGCTGTACTCGGGAGCGACGGCGGAGCGACTCTGGGCGCCGCTGGTCAGCTCGCCCGCCGATCTCGTCGAGCGGGTCGCGGAGCTGCCCAGGCCCCCGCGGGCTGCCGGATCGGGGGCGCTACGATTTCGCCAAGAGCTGACCCGGCGCGGCGTCGAGATCCCCCCGGATGACGCCGATCCCCTGCACCGGGTCGCCGCGCGGCACATCTGCGCGCTCGCGGCGGCTGAGAAGGCCGAGGAGGCCGGCCCGCCCGCCCCGATCTACCTGAGACCCCCCGACGCGGTGCGGTGGCATGAGCGAGACACTTTCCCAACAGCCGAGTGAGGTATCCCAAGAGATGAGGGTGAGGCGGCTCGCCTACAGCGACCTGCCCGCCGTGGTCGCGATCGAGCGGCGTTCCTTCCCGACGCCCTGGTCGCTGGCGATGTTCGTGCTGGAGCTCTCGAAGCCGTCCGGGATCTGCCTCGCCGCCAGCGCCGGCGACGAGCTGCTCGGCTACATCGTCTGCTCCCGCTACGACCAGGTCTGGCACCTGATGAACGTCGCGGTGGCGCCGGAGCGCCGCCGCTCCGGGATCGCCGGCCGGCTGATCTCCCGCCTCGTCGAAGAGGCGCGGGGGGAACTGCCGTTCACCCTCGAGGTACGGGTCTCCAACCGCGAGGCGATCGCGATGTATGAGCGCTTCGGCTTCCGCTCCGCCGGTGTCCGCCCCCGCTATTACCACGACAACGACGAGGACGCGCTGATCATGTGGTTGGACTAGTGCCTTGAGGCGTAGCGGAGCGAACGTCCATATCTGATTCCCCGTGAGCGGAGCGAAGCCGAAATCCTTGTGTTGATCCTGGCGATCGAGACCTCCTGCGACGACACCTGCGCGGCCGTCCTCGACGGCCCGCGCGTCCTCGCCAACGTCATCTCCTCCCAGGCCGCCGCGCACGAGGGCTTCGGCGGCGTCGTTCCGGAGGTCGCCTCCCGCCACCATCTCGAGCTGGCCGCCCCGGTGGTCGAGGCCGCCCTCGCCGAGGCGTGCGTCTCGCTCGACGAGGTCGAGGCGGTGGCCGTCACCGCCGGCCCCGGCTTGATCGGCGCCCTCCTGGTCGGGGTCAGCACCGCGAAGGCGATCGCCGCGCCGCGCCGGCTGCCGCTGGTACCGGTCGACCACCTGCAGGGGCACGTCGCCGCCAACTTCCTCGAGCCTGAGCCGCTGGAGCCGCCGTTCCTCTGCCTGGTGGCGAGCGGCGGGCACACGCTGCTCGCCGCGGTCCGCGACCACCGCGGCCATGAGGTGCTCGGCCAGACCCTCGACGACGCTGCCGGGGAGGGGTTCGACAAGGCGGCCCGCATGCTGGGGCTCGGCTACCCAGGCGGCCCCGCGCTGGAGAGGCTGGCGGCCTCGGGCGACCCGGAGGCGTTCGGGCTGCCGGTGGCGATGAGTCGCGACCCAGGGCTCGACTTCAGCTTCAGCGGCCTGAAGACGGCGCTCGTCTACCGCTGCCGCGAGCTGGGGGAGGAGGGGGTGCGGGAGCGTGGCGCCGACCTCGCCGCCTCCTTCCAGGCCGCCGTGGTCGGCCAGCTCGTCGCCAAGCTGGAGCGGGCGTTGGAACGGGGCGAGTGGGATGCGGTGGCGCTGGGCGGCGGGGTGGCGGCGAACGGGCCGCTGCGCGACGCTGTGGCGACGCTATGCGAGCGCCGGAATATACGCCTGAAGCTGGTCGCGCGCGAGCTCTGCACCGACAACGCGGCGATGATCGGCTCGGCCGCGCGCTTCGCCGAGCCGCTTTCCTACCCCGAGTACCTCTCCTACGACGCCTTCGCCTCCGGCCAGACCGCAGAACCGACCGCCGACGGGCCTAAAACGGGAGATATAGACCCTTTTTCGGCCCGTCGACCGGTGGTATGACCGAGGTGATCGTCTACTCGCGCCCTGGGTGCCACCTCTGCGAGGAGGTGGTCGAGGCGATCGTCGCGCTGCGTTCCGAGGGCTACCGCTTCGAGCTGCGCGAGGTCGACATCGAGGGCGACGAGGCCCTGCTGCGCTCGCACCTGGAGCGAATTCCGGTGGTCGAGGTCGACGGCGCGGTCGTCTCCGAGCTGCTTTTCGACGAAGCCGGCCTGCGGGCGAGGCTCGATACTGTGGGGGCATGGTCGAGGTGATCGAGGAGGTGGGCGCCCCCGGCGCGTTCCCGGTCGAGGGCGAGCGCCTCTCGCTCGGCGTCGCGGCGCGCCTCTCGCGCTACCTCCAGGTGCTCACCCAGGCCCGCAAGATGGGCAGGGAGACGATCTCCTCCCAGGAGCTCTCCGAGTACACCCACATCAACCCGACCCAGATCCGCCGCGACCTTTCCGGCTTCGGCAAGTTCGGCAAGCGCGGCGTCGGCTACAACGTCGACTCGCTGGTCGCCGAGATCCGCAAGATCCTCCGCACCTCCGGCCAGCACAACATCGCCCTCTTCGGCGTCGGCAACCTCGGCCAGGCGATCGCCAGCTCCGACATCTTCGCCGACCACGGCTTCCAGGTCGTCGCCATGTTCGACGTCGACCCCGGCGTCGTCGGTACCGAGGTCGGCGGCCTGGCGGTCCGCGACTTCGGCGAGCTGGAGGCGATCGTCTCCGAGGAGGAGATCGTGGTCGGCGTCCTCGCCGTCCCGGCCGGCGCGGCCCAGGACGTCGCCGACCGCCTGGTCGAGGCCGGGGTCAAGATCATCTTCAACTACTCCGAGCAGCTGCTGCAGGTGCCGCCGGAGGTGACCGTTCACACTTCCAGCCCCGCGGTCGACCTGCTCTACGCGCTCTACTTCTACCTCGCCTGACTCCCATGAGCGCCGAGCTCGCAAGCATCCATCTCAGTCTCTTTGCGCCGCGGGCGAAGCGCGATCCCTGATGTCCCTGGACCTCGACCTCGTTCGAGAGAGATTCGAATCCTCGACCGACTTCACGGTCGGGCTCGAGGAGGAGTTCGCGATCCTCGACCCCGCCACCCTGGAGCTGGAGCACCGCTTCGAGGACGTCTACGCCGCCTGCCAGGCCGATGAGGTGCTCGCCGAGTCGGCGGCCGGCGAGCTGATCGCCTCGGAGATCGAGATCCGCTCGGGACGCTCGACCCACTTCGCCGAGGCGGTGGCGAGCCAGCGCCGGCGCCGCAGCCGCCTCTTCGAGCTGGTCGGGAACATGGGCCTGGCGCTAGGGGCTATGGGAACCCACCCCTGGGCCGACTACCTCGACCAGCGGATCATCGACACCCCGCACTACACACGACTCCGAGACGAGCTCGGCTGGGTCGCCCAGCGCAACAACACCTGGAGCACCCATGTCCACATGGGAGTGCGCGGCGCCGACCGGGCGATCGCCGTCTGCGACCGGATGCGGGAGCTGCTGCCACTGCTCCTGGCGGTCTCCGCCAACTCGCCGTTCCTCGATCGCCGCGACACCGGCCTGCACACGGTACGTACTGAGATCTTCACCCGCACCTTCCCGCGCTGCGGCGTCCCCTCCGCGTTCGGCGATTGGGACCGCTACGCCGAGTTCGTCGGGACGCTCGAGCGGGCAAACTCGATCGTCGAGTCGACCCAGCTCTGGTGGAGCGTCCGCCCCCATCACCACTTCGGCACCGTCGAGGTGCGGATCTGCGACGCCCAGACCAGGGGCGACGAGTCGTTCGCCCTCGCGGGGCTGATCGCGGCCTGCATAGCCCAGGCGGCGCTCGACTACGACGAGCACGGCTACGGCGGCACCGGGCGGCCGCTCGAGGACCGCGAGATCGAGGAGAACCTCTGGCGGGCGATCCGCCACGGGATGAGCGGGCGGATGATCGACTTCCGCCGTGGGGTCGAGGTGGAGGCGCGGGCGGCGCTGGAGTCGGTGCTCGCCTGGACCGAGCCGGCCCGCTCGCGGCTGGAGATCGAGGTCGAGCTGCCCGAGCGAAACGGCGCCCAGCGGGCACGCGAGGCGCTCGACGCCGGGGTCTCGATCGAGGACGTCTACCGCGAAGCCGTGGGAGAGACGAAGCGGACCTACACCGCCGCCGAGCCGGTCGCGAAGCCGGCATAGGACCGATCGCGGGGCGAGAACGCCGCCCTCACATATAGACTCCCGCGCCGCTCAAACCAGCCGGAGGAACCTAACTTGACCAAGTTCTTGACCGATTACGGAGTCGTCGTCGCGCTCGCCTGCGCAGGGGCGGCGGTGGTGTATGGATTGGTGATCACGCAGCGCTTGCTGGCGAAGTCGCCGGGGAACGAGCGCATGCAGGAGATCTCGGGAGCGGTGCAGGAAGGCGCCAGCGCCTACCTGCGGCGCCAGTACATGATCATCGCCGCGGTCGCCGTTCCGCTCGCGGTCGTCCTCTGGATCCTCCAGGACTACAAGACGGCGATCGGCTTCGTGATCGGCGGCACGCTCTCCGGCGCGACCGGGTTCATCGGCATGAACCTCTCGGTGCGCGCCAACGCCCGCGTCGCCGAGGCGGCCCGCGGCGGGGTGCCGCCGGCGCTCGACGTCGCCTTCAAAGGCGGCTCGGTCACCGGGCTGCTCGTCGTCGGCCTGGCGCTGCTGGGCGTCGCCGGCTACTACGGCATCCTGATCGTCACCGGCAGCACCGACAAGGAGGCCGTCGACGCGCTGATCGGCCTCGGCTTCGGCGGCTCGCTGATCTCCGTCTTCGCCCGGCTGGGCGGCGGCATCTTCACCAAGGCCGCCGACGTCGGCGCCGACCTGGTCGGCAAGGTCGAGGCGGGGATCCCTGAGGACGACCCGCGCAACCCGGCGGTGATCGCCGACAACGTCGGCGACAACGTCGGCGACTGCGCCGGCATGGCGGCCGACCTGTTTGAGACCTACGCGGTCACTTCGGTCGCAGTGATGCTGCTCGGGGTGCTCACCTTCACCGGCTCCGGCGGGGACTTCTCCCGCGAGGTGGCGATCTTCCCGCTGGTGATCGGCGCTGTCGCGATCATCGCCTCGATCATCGGTGCGCTTTCCGTGCGGACCAAATCCGACCGGGTCGAGGGGGCGCTGTACCAGGGCCTGATCGTCTCGGGGATCCTCTCGATCGCCGCCTTCTACCCGATCACCAAGTGGCTGATGAGCGACCCGGTGCGGCTCGGCCTCAGCACCGCCGCCAAGACGGTGACCACCACCGACCTCTGGCTCTGCGCCGTAATCGGCGTCGCCGTCACCGCCCTCCTCTTCGTCATCACCGACTACTACACCTCGACCAGGTTCAGGCCGGTGAGGACGATCGCCAAGGCGTCGGAGACGGGCCACGCGACGAACATCATCCAAGGCCTCGCGCAGGGCTACCAGTCGACCGCCGCGCCGGCGCTGGTGCTGGCGCTGGCGATCCTCGGCGCCAACGAGCTGGCGGGGGTTTACGGAATCGGCATCGCCGTAATGGCCCAGCTCTCGCTCTGCGGCCTGATCGTCGCGCTTGACGCCTTCGGGCCGATCACCGACAACGCGGGCGGCATCGCCGAGATGGCGGACCTGCCTGAGGACGTGCGCAACGTCACCGACCCGCTCGACGCGGTCGGCAACACGACCAAGGCCGTCACCAAGGGATACGCGATCGGCTCGGCGGCTCTCGCCGCGCTGGTTCTGTTCGCCGCCTTCAAAAGCGAATTGAGCAGCCAGGCGCCGTCGGGGTTCGACCTCAACGGCCTCTTCCACCTGACCAGCCCCGAAGTGCTGATCGGGCTGATCATCGGCGGCATGATGGTCTACCTGTTTGCGGCGCTGGCGATCGAGGCGGTCGGCCGTGCCGGCGGCCAGGTCGTCGAGGAGGTGCGCAAGCAGTTCCGCGAGCACCCCGGGATCATGGAGGGCACCGAGAAGCCCGAGTACGGGAAGACGGTCAGCATCGTCACCCTGGCGGCGCAGAAAGAGATGATTCTGCCGGCGCTGATCCCGATCGTCGTGCCGGTCGTCGTCGGCCTGCTCAGCGTCAACGCGCTCGGCGGCCTGCTGATCGGCGTCATCGTCGTCGGTCTCTTCGCGGCGATCTCGATGACCGCCGGGGGCGGCGCCTGGGACAACGCCAAGAAGCTGATCGAGGACGGCGCCCACGGTGGCAAGGGCTCCGAGGCACATGCTGCCTCTATCACTGGCGACACCGTCGGCGATCCCTACAAGGACACTGCCGGGCCGGCGATCAATCCGATGATCAAGGTCGCGAACATCGTTGCGATTTTGATCATTCCGATTGTTCACTTTTAGGTGAGCCGGTGGGGAGGGGCACCCGACCCCTCCTCTTAGGGTTCCCTTATGAGTGAAGCGCGGTGGATCAATGTTGCGGATTTTGAGCGCGTAGCCGCCGAGAAGCTGGAGGCTGGGGTACTCGGGTACTTCGCCGGGGGCGCAGGCGATGAGGTGACGCTGGAGGACAACGTTGCCGCTTGGCGGCGGTGGCGGTTGCGGCCGCGGATGCTGGTTGACGTGAGTGAGGTGCGAACTTCGGTGGAGGTGTTGGGGGCCGAGGTTTCTATGCCGGTGCTGGTGGCTCCAGTGGCCTATCAGCGGCTGGCTGACCCCGAGGGCGAGGTGGGGATGGCTCGGGCGGCTGCTGCGGCTGGGACGGTTATGTGCCTCTCGACGCTGGCGACCGTGCGGCCGAGTGAGGTTGCGGCGCAGGCGCCCTCGGGGCGGCGGTGGTTTCAGCTCTATTGCTTCAAGGACAAAGAGGTGACCAGGGCTCTGATGGACGAGGCGATCGATTCTGGGTTCGAGGCGATCGTCGTCACCGTCGACGCGCCCCCGGGTGGCAGGCGCGAGCGCGACCTGCGCACCGGCTTCAAGGTTCCCGAGGGACTTGGCGTCCCGAGCGTGCAGGCCGCTCTCGGCAGCGATCGCGCGGTGACGATCGAGGAAACCTTCTCGCTGATGAACCTGGCGCTGACCTGGCCCGATTTCGGAGACCTCGCCTCCGAGTGCAGCCTGCCGGTGCTGGTCAAGGGGGTGCTGACCGCCGAGGACGCGGCCCTCGCGGTCGAGCACGGCGCTGCCGGGGTGGTCGTCTCCAACCATGGGGGGCGCCAGCTCGACTGCGTGCTGGCGAGCGCCGACGCGCTGCCGGAGGTGGTCGACGCTGTCGCGGGACGCGCCTCGGTGCTGGTCGACGGCGGCGTGCGCCGCGGCACCGACGTCGCCATCGCCCTCGCGCTGGGCGCCGACGCCGTGCTGGTCGGCCGTCCCGCCCTCTGGGGGCTCGCCGCGGGTGGGGAGGAGGGGGCGCGGCGCGCGCTCGAGCTGCTCCGCGACGAGCTGGAGCTGGCGCTCGCCCTCTGCGGCTGCGCCTCGCCGGCGGAGCTGCGCGGCGCCCACGTGCAGAGGGCACCGGGGGCGTCCGTATATTCGGCTGAGTGAGCGAGCCCGGCAGCGCCTAGATGGCCCAGCGCATCCCCAGAGACGAATCGCTGAGCCGCGTCCACGGCGTCGGCGCGCTGTTCTCGGCGGCCTACGGCAACGTCGGCTCCTCGATCTACTACGCGCTCGGCGTCACCGCCGCCTTCGCCCTCGGCCTCACCCCGGTCGCCTTCGTCATCTCCGGCCTGATCTTCGCCGCCACCGCCGCCACCTACGCCGAGGCGACCGTGATGTACCCGGAGGCGGGGGGGTCGTCGAGCTTCGCCCGCCACGCCTTCAACGAGCTGGTCAGCTTCGTCGCCGCCTGGGGGCAGATGCTCAACTACACGATCACGGTCGCGATCTCGGCCTTCTTCGTGCCCCACTACCTGGCGGTCTTCTGGGCGCCGCTCGGTCACACCCCCGGCGACGTGATCGGCGGCGCGGTGCTGATCGCGGCGCTCGCGGCACTCAACATCCGCGGCTCGCAGGAGTCGGCGAAGCTCAACCTCGTTCTCGCGATCGCCGACCTCGCCACCCAGGTGGTGCTGGTCGGGATCGGCCTCGTCCTCGTCTTCAGCCCGCAGGTGCTTGTCGACAACATCCACCTCGGCGTCGCCCCCACCTGGTCGGACTTCGCGCTCGGGATCGCGGTCGGGATGATCGCCTACACCGGGATCGAGACGATCTCCAACATGGCCGAGGAGGCGAAGGACGCCGCCCGCACGATCCCGCGCAGCGTCGGCCTCGTCGTTGCCGCCGTGCTCGGCCTCTACCTGCTGATCCCGGTGGTGGCGCTCTCGGCGATGCCGGTGACCCAGAACGCCGCGGGGCACTTCACCACCGCGCTGGGCACGAAGTTCGCCAACGACCCGATCCTCGGGATAGTCGAGAACCTCGGGCTCGGGGCGGGGATGACCGAAGCGCTGCGCTTCTACGTCGGCATCCTCGCCGCGGTGATCCTGCTGATCGCCACCAACGCCGGCCTGATCGGCGTCTCCCGCCTCACCTACTCGATGGGCCAGCACCGCCAGCTGCCCGAGGGGCTGCGCCAGGTGCACCCCAAGTACCGCACCCCCTACATCGCGATCCTGATCTTCTCGGTGATCGCCGTCATCACCCTGATCCCGGGCAAGACCGACTTCCTGGCGACGCTGTACTCGTTCGGCGCGATGCTCTCCTTCACGATCGCCCACGTCTCGGTGATCCAGCTGCGGCGGCGAAAATCCGGGGAGGACCGTCCCTGGAAGCCGCCGCTCAACTTCCGCGCCTTCGGGACCGAGGTGCCGCTGACCGCAGTGCTGGGCGGGCTCGGCACCTTCGGCGCCTGGATCGTGGTGATGGCCCTC
>DATMRN010000134.1:0-10667 GCA_035566275.1 Solirubrobacterales bacterium
GCAAATACGGAGAAGAATCCGCACCTTTTCGGGCGGTTACTTCTCTTCGCTGACGATCGTCTTGACCGCGGCGGTGGCGCCGTCGGCCAGCTCGATCTCGACCATGAAGGTGCCGACTTCGCGGATCGGCTGGTCGAGGCGGATCTTGCGGCGGTCGATGCGCAGGTCGCGGGCCTCGCGGATCGCGTCGGCGATCTCCTTCGGGCCGACCGAGCCGAACAGCTTGCCGTCCTCGCCCGCCCGCTGGTGGATCGTCAACACGGTCTTGGAGAGCAGGCCGGCGGCCTGGGCTTCGCGCTCGGCCCGCACCTTCTCGGCCTTCTCCGCCGCCTCGCGGCGGCGCTGCGCCTCCTCCAGCGCCCCCGGAGTAGCCGGCTGGGCCAGCTTGCGGGGGACGAGATAGTTGCGGAGGTAGCCGGGGGAGACGTCGACCGGGTCGCCCCGCTGGCCGAGGTCGTCGACGTCCTGGAGCAGGATGGCCTGCGCCATCAGCGCTCTCCGACGTAGGGCAGCAGCGCGATCTCGCGGGCGCGCTTCACCGCAACGGAGAGCTGGCGCTGGTGCCTGCGCGAGAGGCCGGTGACGCGGCGGCCGCGGGTCTTCCCCTTGTCGGAGAGGAAGCGGCGCAGCAGGTTGAGGTCCTTGTAGTCGACCGTGTCGACGTTGACCCGCGTGTACTTGCGCGGCCGCATCCGGTCCGGCATCCGCCGGCCGCGTCGCGGTGTCGATGTCGTCTCTCTGGCTCGTGCCACTTCGTCGGTCCCTTACGTAGAAGTCGCCCGGCGTGGCCGGGCGACGAAAACCAAGCGGCGAAAGCTTACCTAGAAAGGAATGTCGTCGTCCCCGCCACCACCGCCAGCACCGGCCGTGGCGCCCTCGAAGTCCGAGGTGTCCGTCGGGACGTCGCTGCTCGGGCTGAAGCCGCCGTTGCCGTTGCCGCCACCGGCGGCGCCGTCGCGGGAGCCGAGGAACTGGACCGAGTTGGCGATGATTTCGACGTTCTGCCGTTTGCCGCCCTCTTTGTCCTCCCACTCGCGCCAGTCGAGCCGGCCCTCGACCGCCACCGGGCGGCCCTTCGCCAGGTAGTTGGCGCAGTTCTCGCCCTGCGCGCCCCAGACCGTGACGTCGAAGTAGTTGGGCTTGTCGACCCATTCGCCCGTCTGCCCGTCTTTGCGACGGCTGTTGACCGCCACCCGCAGCTTGCAGACCGACGTCCCGCCGGGGGTGCTCCGCAGCTCCGGGTCACGAGTCAGGTTCCCCGTCACGACCACCACGTTCACGTTCGAAGCTGCCACAGCTCTCACTCCTCTGAATCGCTTGTCTGGACACCAGTCTAAGAGCGGGAGCGGCGCGAGTTCTCCCCCCTGTGCTGGGAGATTTCCGCAATTCGCGGAGGGTTGCAGCCGCGGGTGGGCCTATTTCGGGAAATATGGGCTGGTTTTCGGCCCGTCGGCGGTTACTCGTCCGAGTCGCCGCGCTCGTCGCGGCTGCCGTGCGCGGCGCGCTCGCGAGGCGGCGCCGGGGCTCCGGCCGCCGGCGGCACGATCACCGGGGCGCTGGGATCGACTTTGAAGACGCGGAAGCGAAGCACGCCGTCGGCGATCTTCAGGTTGTGGTCGAGCTGGCCGAGCAGCTCGGCGGGCGCCTCGAAGCGGAACCATCGGTAGTCGGCCTCGTTGCGGCGGTCGATCTCATAGGCCATCTTGCGCAGGCCCCAGTCGTTCTCGTGCTTCAGCGCCCCACCGGCCTCGATCTGCCCCCGAACCTCCTGAGCAAGCCCCTCCCGCTCGGGCTCGCCGAGGTTGGGATCCAGCATCAAAACCAGCTCGTATTCGCGTGTGGCGGCCAAACGGCGAGGGACTATAGCGGCGGGGTTCGCGACGGTTGCCGCTCGGGGGGTCCGGTCAATGCGGGGCGAACTCCATCGATCCGTCGTTGGGGGGAGCCGACGGCGTCGGGGGAGTGGGCGCAGGAGGTGGAGCCGGCGGGGGAGCTTCGGGAACAGGTGGGGGTTCCGGCGTGGGTGGAGGAGCTGGAACTGGCGGTGGCAGAGGCGGAGGAGACGGCTCGGGCCGCTTACGTGCGCGCTTGTAGTGGTGCTTGTGAGGGTGGCGCTTTGGGGGCTTGGGCTTCTTCTTCGGCCGGGGCGGCTTCGGGGCAGGTGGAGGCGGCGTGGGCTTGGGCGCCGCAGGTTTTGGATGAGGGAGGCCGACATCGGCGGCCAATGGCGGCGCCGCAGGCGGCTTCAGCAACGCTGGAACCAACTGCAACGCCAGCAGCCCAGCAACAACCACCGCAGCGCCCTTCCCAGCTGCCGACCAACGAATCCGCACACTGCCCATACGAAGCTAAGTCCCCAGCCCGCAGAGTTCTTCCCCAGCTTCACGCATCTCATCGCGAAGTTGCACAAACGACTGTGAAGGGGGCCGGGGGTCGCCTCCCTCTAGCCTCCTCCGGCACCGCGGAGTGATCCTCTGCCCCGAAGGGGCACTCGATTGCACCGCCGCAAGGCGGTGTTAGGCGTAAGGGAGGCGACCCCCGGCCCCCTACGCCACCGCCTCGCGCAACTCCGCAATGTCCGCCAGCTGCTCGTCGACCCAGTCACCCGGGTTACGAGAAAAGATGATCTCCTTCAAGTGCTGCGCCCGCACCCGCTTCTCCTCGGGGTCCATGGTCAGCGCCCGGAAGATCGCGTCCGCCTGCTCCTGGATGTCGAACGGGTTGACCGAGAGGGCGCAATCGGCCAGCTCCTCGTGGGAGCCGGTGTTCTCGGAGAGCATCAGCACGCCGTCGCGGGTGTTGACCGCCGGCGCCTCCTTGGCGACCAGGTTCATCCCGTCGAAGAGGGAGTTGACCATCAGCAGGTCGAAGTGCTTGTAGCGGGCGACGGCGTCGTGGAAGTTCTCGTAGATCTTGAGGTCGATCGGCATCCAGTCGGTGGTCCCGTGGCGATGGTTGACGACGGCGACCAGCGCCTCGATCCGCTCCAGGTACTCGGCGTACTCGGGAACGTCCTGCCGCGAGGGTTGGAGATGGGCGATGAAGGTGACCTCTTCGCGGAACTCGGGATGCTGGGTGAGGAAGATGTCGAAGGCGGTGAAGCCGCGCAGCACGTTCTTGGAGAGGTCGGCGCGGTCGACTCGGATGATCAGGTACTTGCGGCGGCGCTCCAGCACCTCGCGCTCCGCCGCCGCCACCTCCGCCGATTCCGCCGCGCGCCGCAGTCGCTCGGCGTCGATCGAGAGCGGGTAGGCCCGCGCCAGCGTCTGCCCACCCGCGTGCCGCACGACCCCCCCTTCGTAGTCGACGTCGCACTCCAGCAATTCGTCGCAGCAGCGCAGGAAGTTGATGCCGTAAGCGTGGGTGTGGAAGCCGATGATGTCGTTGGCGAGCATCCCCCGGAAGATCGCCTCGCGGATCCGCCCGGGGAGGATCCGCCAGCTGTCGGGCTGGGACCAGGGGATGTGGACGAAGTGGTGGAGGAAGGCGTCGGGCCGCTCGGCGCGGATCATCCCCGGGGCGGTGTAGAGGTGGTAGTCGTGGAGCATCACCAGCGGCCGCTCGCGTCCCTCGATCTGGCGCAGCACCGCCTGGGCGATGTCGCGGTTGACCGTCTGGTAGCCGTAGTCCCAGGCGTCCAGCTCCTCCTGGCGGATGTCGGGGGCGTTGGAGAGGTCCCAGAGGTAGTGCTGGATGAACCAGAGGATCGGGTTGGCGATCACGTTGTAGAAGCGGTCGTAGGCCTCGGCGTCGCTGTCGACCAGCAGCACCCGGTACTCGATGCCGTCGATCGAGAGCTCGGCCGGCCCGCCGCGCTCCTCGGAGACGGCGACGTCCTCGTCGGTCATCGCCGAGGCGATCCAGAGCGCGTCGCGGTGGGAGACGAGGCCGGAGAGGGCGGTGACGAGGCCGCCGCCGCCGCGCTGCACGGTGCGCTCCCCAGTCTCGTCGCGTTCGAACTGCGCCGGCCCTCGGTTGGAGACGATGATCAGCGGATCGGAGCCGAGCGGAGCCACGGGAGTGAGCCTACCCCCACCGCTCAAAAGTTATGTATCCAGCTCGGCGAACAGCTCCAGCCAGTCGCGCAGCAGGCGTGGGGAGAGGAACTCGCGGCGGGCGTGCTCCTTGCCCATCCGTCCGAGCTGCTTCCCCAGCCCCGGATCGCGCAGGATCTCCAGGCAGCGCTGCGCGCACTCCGCCGCGGAGTCGACCAGATATCCGCTCACCCCGTCCTCGATCTGCAGCGGGATGCCGCCGACGTTGCCGGCCACGGTCGGCCGTCCCTTCCAGAGCGCCTCGGTGACGGTCAGCCCGAACCCCTCGCGGATCGACTTCTGCAGGCAGACGTCGGACTGCGACTGGAAGGCGTTGACCTCGATTGCGCCGACGTTGTTGAGGTTGTTGAGGATCTTGATGTCGGGGTCCCCATCCGCGTATTCGAAGGTGTGCTGGAAGAAGTCCCAGCCCTCGGGGTCGTCGGTCGCCATCGAGCCGACCAGGGCGAGCTGCGCCTCGGGGACCTCCTCGGTCACCGCACGGTAGGCGTCGATCACCCCCATCGGATCCTTCCAGGGGTCGAAGCGGGAGACCTGGGTGAGCAGCGGGCGGTCGACGTCGATCCCGAACTGGCGGCAGACGAAGGCCGCGTCGTCGGGGGAGAAGGCCATGTTCTTCGGCGAGAGCGGGTCGATCGCCGGCGGGATGATGCGGACGCCGTTGTGGCCGTTGACTCCCTGCGGGACATAGGCGGGCATGTGCCAGACGGTCGCCTCGTACTCCTCGATCATCGGCAGCAGGCGGGCGATCGGCGCCGGATTCGGCTCGGAGAGGTCGATGTGGCAGCGCCAGATCCAGTTGCGGCTCTTCTCCCGGGCGCCGCGGCGCAGGCCGATCGGCTGGGGATCGTGGACGATGACCGTGTCCCACTCGCCCTGCAACCCCTCCGCGTTCAGCGCGTTGATCTCGTCGAACAGCTCCCACTGCTCCTCGCTCAGCGTCTCCTCGGCGCCCTGCAGCGAGTTGTGGAGGAGCTTGGTCGCGTTGAAGTACTCCTCCTTGCCGAAGATCACGTGCCAGTGGGCGTCGAGCCCGATGTCGCGCATCAGCGGCACGATCGTGTAGAGGATCTCCGAGACCCCGCCGCCGAAGGCGGTCGCGCTGACGTGCAGGACGCGGTGCCCCTTCATCGGCTCCGCCAGCGCTCGGATCCGCTCGATCAGCTCCTTGCCGGCGATGTGGGTGTAGTCGGCGAGGGTCTTCTGGCCGAGGGCGACTTCCTGGAGCATCCGCGGAGTTCTATCTGTCGGAGCGGCGAAGAGTGGGTCAGCCGTGCGGCACGCTGTCCGGGCGCTTGCCGAGAGTCACCTCGACGTCCTTCTTTTCGCCGCCGCGGAGAATCGTTAGCGTCACCTTCTGCCCCGGGGCGTAGTTGGACGTGTAGCGGGCGAGGTCGTCGGGGCGGACCACCTGGTGGCCGTCGACCGAGAGGATGACGTCGCCGCCGGTGCGGTACTCGGCGGCCTGGAAGCGGAGCTTGCCGTCGCCGCCCTTCAGTCCCGCCTTGGCGGCGGGAGCGCCGGGGACGACTTCGGCCAGCAGCCCGCCGAACTTGGTGTGGAGCCCGAGCTTCGCGGCGAGCTGGGGGTAGAGCGCCTGGCTGGAGACCCCGAGGTAGGCGTATTCGGCCTTGCCGTTTGCCTTCAGCTGGGCTACAGAGCGCTTGATCGCCGAGACCGGGACGGCGAAGCCGACCCCGTTGTTGGCGCCGGAGTTGGTCTCGATCTGCTGGTTGATGCCGACCACGCGGGCGCCGGCGTCGAGCAGCGGGCCGCCGGAGTTGCCCGGGTTGATCGAGGCGTCGGTCTGGATCGCCCCCTCGATCTGGAACTGGGTCAGCGATTTCACCGAGCGTTCTGTCGCCGAGACGATCCCGACCGAGAGCGACTGCTGCTCGCCGAAGGGGCTGCCGATCGCCGCCACCGGCTGGCCGACGACGATGCCGTGGTCGTTGCCGAGCTGCAGGGGGTGGAGGTCGAAGCCATCGGGATTCACCTTGAGCAGGGCGACGTCGGCGAAGGGGTCGAAGCCGACGATCTGGGCGGGGACGACGTTGCGGTCGGGGAATTCGATGAAGACGGCCTTGGCGGGCACGCGCTTGCCGCTGGATTCGTCGGTGACGACGTGGGCGTTGGTGACGATCTCCCCGCTGGTGTCGAGGACGAAGCCGGAGCCCTCCGCCGCGCTCGGCCCGCCGCCCAGCGGGTTGCCGGAGCTGCCGAAGATGGAGCGGATCGTGACCACGCCGGGGGAGGCCTCGCGGTAGACCTTGGCTGCGTCGAAGCCGTTTTCGGAGGTCTCGACGATCACCCGCTGCGGCGCCGCGGCACTGCCGCCGGGCGCTTCCACGGTGGTCGTCGAGCCGCCGCCCGAGCTGCCGCAGCCGGCCAGCAGCGCCAGCGCCAGCAGCGCGGCGGCGGAGGCTGTCCGCTTCCTCACGCGCCGGCCTCAGACGGCGCGGCGGCGGACGCCGGCGGTGGCAGCTCGGCGGGCTCCCGCGCCGGCGGCAGGTCGAGCGTGAAGGCGGTGAACCGTTTGCTCGAGGTGATCGCGATCCGCCCGCCCATCCGCTGCGCCAGCTCGCGGGCGATCGCCAGCCCCAGTCCCGATCCGCCCGCCGAGTCGGCCGTGTAGAAGCGCTCGAAGATCCGCCCCTGGACCCGCTTGGGTATCCCCGATCCCTCGTCGGAGACGGTCAGCTCGGCACGGTGGTTTTCGGAGTAGGTGGTCACGGTCACCTTGGTGCCCTCGGGGGTGTGGGTGAGGGCGTTGTCGAGCAGGATACGGAGGATCTGCCGAACCCGGTCGGGGTCGGCGCGGGCGATTGCCGGGCGGTCTGGCGTGCGCAGCTCCAGGCGCGAGCCGCGGCGGTCGGCGCGCGGGCCGAACTCGCGCGCCACGTCGCGGGCCAGCGAGCCGAGATCGACGCTTGCGTCCCGCAACGCCACGGCGCCGGCGTCGAGCTGGGAGAGGTCGAGCAGGTCGGTGGTCAGCTTGGTCAGCCGCTCGATCTGCTGGCGCATCGTCCGCACGAACTCGGCCCGCTCCTCCGGGCTCGGGTCCTCTTCTTCGAGCAGCTCGACGAAGCCGCCGAGGCTGAAGATCGGCGTGCGCAGCTCGTGGGAGGCGTTGGCGATGAACTGCTTGCGGGCGCTGTCGAGCTCCGCCAGCCGGCTCTGCATTTCGTTGAAGGTGCGAGCGAGCTGACCGAGCTGGCCCGCCGAGGAGATCGGGATCTGGGTCTCGAAGTTACCGTCGGCGACTTTGCGGGCGGCGTCCTGGAGCCGGGCGATGTGACTCGCCGCCAACTGCGCGAAGTAGAGGCCGAGGACGAGCGTCAGGGCGAGGGCGATCAGCGCCCCGGCGACCATCTGTCCCTTGACCTGGGAGACGCTGTGCGGGGTCGGTCCGATCCCGAACACGTAGATGTAGACGACGGCGAGCGTGCCCACAGAGATCACGACCGAGATCACCGTGATCCTGCTGCCGAGGTTGGTGAGCCCGAACCGCCTCATCTACTCCCTGAACCGGTAGCCGACTCCGCGCACCGTGAACAGGAACTCGGGTTGCTTGGGATCCTGCTCCAGCTTCTCCCGCAGGTGCCGGATGTGGACGTCGACGGTGCGCGGATCGCGGTACTCGGAGTCCCCCCAGACGTGTTCCAGCAGGGTCTCGCGGCTGAGCACGCGGCCGGGGGAGCGGGCGAGGGCGCCCAGGATCTCGAACTCGACGTAGGTGACGCGGGTCTCCTCGTCGCCCAGCGTCACCATGCGGCGGCCGAAGTCGATCGTCAGCTCGCCGCTCTCGATCGTCTCCTCCTCCGACAGCTCGCCGACCATCCGCGAGCGCCGCAGGGCTGCCTTGACCCGGCTGCGGAACTCGCGCATCGAGAAGGGCTTGGTGATGTAGTCGTCGGCGCCGACCTCCAGCCCGCCCACCTTGTCGGTCTCGCTGCCCTTCGCGGTCAGCATGATGATCGGCACCTGGCTCTGGGAGCGGAGCCGGCGACAGACTTCGACGCCGTCGAGCTTCGGCAGCATCAGGTCGAGGATGACGAGGTCGAAGCGACCCTCGCCGAAGCGCTGCAGCGCTTCGCTGCCGTCGAGGGCGGAGGTGACGTGGTATCCGTCCTTGCGCAGTGGGTAGCTGAGCAGCGTCTGGATCGACTGCTCGTCGTCGACGAGAAGGATTCGGGCGGAGCCGTTGGGCATGAACGAAGGGTATTGGACGCATGTGCTAGTACCCAGAACTAAGGATTGAGAGAAAGGAGCCGATATGAGGCGCAGGATGCAACCGCGACAGTTGAAGAGCCTCGTCGAGTCCGGCCATTACAAGCCCGAGCCCTCGCTCGTGGCCGAGGCGATGTTGCAGCGCCGCGGGGTGCGCGAGCTGCTGATCGGCGGGCCGATGCTCAGCGCAGCTGGTCGAACCCCTCAGTCTCCAGCAAGCGGCCGCCGGGCAGCCTGATCTCGACCCCCTCGCCGGCGACGACCTCGCCGATTTGGGCCAGCCCAGCTTCGGCGCCGCCGCCGACGGCCGCCGCCGCCTCTCCCACCCGCTCCGTGGGCAGCGCCGCCAGCAGCTCGTAGTCCTCGCCGCCGGAGAGTGCGAGCTGGATCGGATCCCGCCCAGCCGCCGCGGCGATCTCCGCGACCCCGTTGGCCAGCGGCAGCGCGCCCACCTCGATCCTCATCAGCGCGCCGCTCTCCTCCGCCAGGTGGCGGGCGTCGCCGCCAAGCCCGTCGCTGAGGTCGATCATCGCGCCGGCCCTCGCCCGGGCAAGGGCCCGCCCGGCCCCGAGGCGGGCGCGGGGCTCGAGCTGGCGTGCTCGCAGCCGCGCCGCCGTCTCGGCCCCGACCGCCGTCTCCAGCTCGGGCCGCTCCAGCAGCAGCAGGCCCGCTGCCGCGCCGCCGATCTCTCCCGTCAGCATCAGAACATCTCCGGGCCGTGCCCCGGCCCGGGTGACGAGCAGCTCCGGGCTCGGCGCATGGCCGACCACGGTCATCGTGACGGTCAGCGCCAGGGCGCGCGTCACGTCGCCGCCGGCCAGGGTCATGCCGGTCTCGGTGGCCAGGGCCGCGATCCCATCGACCAGCTCGATGCAGCCGTCCTCGTCGAGGTCGGGCGGGACGCCGAGCACGACGTACGCCTCTCCCGGCTCGGCTCCCATCGCCGCCAGGTCGGAGAGGGCGGTGGCGAGGGCCTTGCGGCCGATCTGCCTCAGGCTCGCCTGCTCGCGCCGGAAGTGGACTCCGTCGACGATCGCGTCGACGGAGGTGGCGGTGGCGCCGCCGGGCACGGTGACCGCCGCGTCGTCGCCCATCCCGACCCGGACCCGTGGCCCGGCGGGCGGCAGCCGTTCCCGCACCTGCGCCAGCAACTCGAACTCGCCCATGCCGCCATTCTCCCTCTCCCCGCGCGTGCAACCGGCTTGGACCCCCCTCCTCACTAAGGTGCGACGCACGTGGAGCAGCGCCAGCCACTTCTGCACCGCCTCGGGGAGGCCGGGGCGCGGTTCGGGACCCGCCCGCCGCGCAGCCGCCGCCTGCGGCTGGCGATCCAGCTCGGGCTGGCCCTTGTCATCTTCGGCTTCCTCGTCCTCACCGTCGTCGAGCAGTGGGCGGAAATCAAGAGCAAGGGCGTCCACTTCCACGGCCTCTGGCTGATCCCGGCCTTCGTCGTCCTGCCCTGCTTCTACGCGCTCAGCGCCCTCGGCTGGGACTTCACGCTGCGCTTCCTCGGCTACCGGATCGGGGTCGGGCGGGCGCAGGTCGCCTGGGGCCAGCCGCTGCTCGCTCGCTACGTCCCCGGCAGCGTTCTCTACGTGCTGGGGAGGGTGCTGCTCTCCGAGCGGGCGGGGGTGCCGCGCCGGATCACGATCGCCAGCATCGTCTACGAGCAGGCGATCTCGGCGACGTCGGCGATCGTCGTCGCCGCCTACTTCATCATCAGCCACCCCGACCTGCAGGGCCAGCCGCTGCGCTGGGGGGTGCTGCTGCTGATCCCGCTGGCGATCGCCCTGCTGCACCCGCGCGTCTTCGGGCCGCTGGCCAAGCGGGCGATGCAGGCCTTCGGGCGCGAGCCGCTGCCCGCCGTCATCTCGCTGCGGGGGGTGCTCGCGCTGCTCGTCTTCTACTGCCTCAACTGGGGGGTCGTCGCGGTGGGGATCTACTGCGTCGCCCGCTCGGTGACCGCGATCCCGTTCAGCGATGTCCTCGTCGTCGGCTCGGCGCAGGCGGTCGGCTACTTCGCGGCGCTGGTCACCCTGGTCGCTCCGGCCGGCCTCGGGGTTCGCGACGCCGCCTTCGCCTGGGCGGTCAAGACGGCGGCGCCGGGCGAAAGCTTCGCGGTCGGCTCGCTGATCGCGATCGCGGTGCGGGGGGTGCTGACCGTGGTCGAGGTGATCTATGTGGGCGTCGTAACCGCGCTCGGCAAACGGGAGGGCTGGTCGATCCCCACCGGAGTGCTCCACGCCTCTCCGGAGGAGCAGGCCGGCGGCGCCGACCGCGAAGCGGCGGCGCATGCTCCCGAGATTCTTTAGGGGTAGGTGGGGAGGGTCGGGGTGCCCCTCTCCGCTCGCCTGTTTCGGTGGGGCGTGGTCGGCTGGCCGC